>NZ_JACJIQ010000050.1:0-1049 GCF_014138425.1 Rufibacter ruber | reverse complement strand
CTAACATGAACTCTGTTAAAAGTCAATAAAATCAGGCGGAGAATCTTTTAAAATCCGGCTGATAAGGTACACCTGAATGCACAATGGCAAAAGCCTGCTTGAGCAACTTGTTGCAAACAGCGATCAAGGCCAGCTTTCGGTTTTTCCCTTTCGCAACCAGCCGCTCATATAGTTCTCTGCAAGCCTTGTTCGCCCGCATCGCCGTCAGGCTGCACATATACAGTTTGCTGCGGATCTGGCTGCCACCCATCTTGGTAATCCTGACTTTGCCCCGGACACTGGAACCTGAGCTATACTCCCGGGGACACAGCCCGGCCTTGGCAATTAGTTGGCGATAAGAAGTCACCTGCCTGAACCCGCCAAAGAACAAAAGCAACATACCGGCCGTTTTGCTGCCAATGCCCGGGATCGAGCTTAGCAGCTCCATCTGCTCCTTGAACTGATCCTGCAGATGACCGTCCAACTCCTGTTCCAGCAGGCGGATCTGTTTCTGCAGCACCAGCAGCGTAAGCCTTAAGGTTCTCAGGGTCACCTTATTCCTTTCCGGTTGCTGCTCCAAAGCCTCGAGCGAGTTAAGGGTCATGGTTTTCTGTTTGACAAGCTGTTCTATGGCCTGCTCCAGCTGCCGGCATTCCACCAGTTGCGCATCATCCGGTTGCCAAAGTTTCAGTTCATTCTGCTGTCCGTAACGCATGATCCACTGGGCGTCCTTCCGGTCGGACTTGCCCTTGCCAAGGTGCATCTGGATGAAGCGCTTAATGACCAACGGGTTTACCACCGCCACTTTTGCGCCTTGCCCAACCAGGAAATAAGCCAGGCGCATGTAATAAGCACCCGTGGCTTCCATCACATACAAGCTCTCCGGCCCGCCGCCTTTGAGCAGCCTGCGGAAGCCGGCCTTGGCGTTCTCCACCTCCAGGTGCCGGGGTTCACCGGCTACTAGGTGGCAGACAGCCAAGGTTTCTTTACTCACATCAATGCCGACCACTGTTTGCATAGCTTAGGGTTTTTAGTAAGTTTAACAAAAACAGAAAGGGAGAAGACTATTG
>NZ_JACJIQ010000049.1:0-1127 GCF_014138425.1 Rufibacter ruber | reverse complement strand
CGGCGGCAAGCAAAAAATCAGCAGAAGCCGACGAAAAATCGGGAATTGCTGCAAAAGTGGACCGGCAAAAGCTTAGATTACCTCAGCAAAAGAAAATTAACGCCGCCCGACTTTATCGGCAAAAGTTGTAAAAGAGGAATTGACGCTGCGTTTGAGCAAGAGAAATCATTGGTAATGCGTTTACCACCAATTAGAATGCATTTCGGCCTCATTTCCTGAAAACAGCTCAAAAACGGACAAAAGGAATTCGGACGAACTTTGTTTTCCTGTTTCCGGGCTACTTTTCCCAAAACAGGCCGAAAACACAAAAATTAGAAAAACTGGCAATCAATCATTCTGCCTACGGTTATACATTTAAACAGAAACCATAGTATGCGCACCGCTCCAGAACATGATGCAAGAATGGCAAACATGAGATTTGCATCCGTCTACCCACAGTATGTCAAAAAGGTGGAGAGCAAGGGCAGGACAAAAGATGAACTGCATCAGGTAATTAATTGGCTAACAGGTTTTGATGAGATGAAATTACTAGAACTGATAGAAGAGGGGGTAACCTTTGAAACATTCTTTAAGAAAGCAAAACTAAACCCAAAGGCGCCTCAGATTACGGGCGTGATCTGTGGTTACCGGATTGAAGAAATTGAAAATGAACTAACCAGGCAAGTCCGGTATTTAGACAAACTGGTAGATGAGTTGGCGAAAGGCAAGAAGATGGAGAAGATTCTGCGGCAAGTGTAAACCATTGCTGGCCAGAAAAGTCTCTTTGCAATAGAGTACTCAGAAGGAGTAAGAAAAGAGGCACCATAGTCAAAAACCTACGCCTCCCTGAGAATGCCCAGGAACTGGAAGGCCGCTTGAACCGGACAGCAATGCTGCTGAATGCCCCGTGCCTGAGGAAGGCGTAGCCGTGGCCAATACCAATAATTTTAATGAAAAGAGTGTTGTTCCTCCCTTGGGGTAACGCTCTTTTATGCTTTGGGGTGGTGCTGTGGAGGCCAGAGCTTTCCACTCCTGTTTTGGGGCTGTTTTTAAGCAATACTTCGGACATTTTAAGGTAGAAGGATAAAAAAGGGCAGAAGCACTGTTAGCGGTGTGTGAAAACTACTACGGCTTCCGCCCCCGGCCCC
>NZ_JACJIQ010000048.1:0-1274 GCF_014138425.1 Rufibacter ruber | reverse complement strand
CAATACTTCGGACATTTTAAGGTAGAAGGATAAAAAAGGGCAGAAGCACTGTTAGCGGTGTGTGAAAACTACTACGGCTTCCGCCCCCGGCCCCGAGGGGCTCGTTTCCTGCGCTCTCTCCAAGATGCCCGGCCTGGGCCGGCGGCGCTCCCGTTTCATTACGCAGGTGCTTCTGCTCGTGTTGTCGCTGCGGGGCAGGCTGAACTTCCTGCAGCTGGCGCGCCTGGGCCCCTGGTGCGAGCGCACCTTCCGGCGGCACTTCACCCTGCCCTTCGACTGGCTGGGCCTGAACCTGGGCCTTGCCGGCGGATCGGCCGGCGCGGAGCGGGTGCTGATCCTTGACCCCTCGTTCCTGGCCAAGAGCGGGCAGGGGACCTACGGGCTGGACCGCTTCTGGAGCGGCTGCTCCGGGGCGGTCCAGCACGGGCTTGAGGCCGCGGGCCTGGCCGTGGCGGACGTGGCCGCGCACACGGCCTACCACCTTCTGGCGGCGCAGACCCCGCCCGGGGGCGGGCGCATGGAGCACTACGCCTGGGTGGTCACCCACCGGGCCGCCGAGCTCCGGGAACTGGCCCTCCACCTGGCCGTGGACGGCTTCTTCTACAAGAAGGGCTTCGCCGACGCCGTCCGCTCGGCGGGCCTGCACCTGGTGGGGCTCATGCGGGTGGACGCCGAACTGCGCCACGCCTACCAAGGGGAGCAGAAGCCGGTGGGTAGGCCCCGCAAGTACGCCGGAAGGGTGGACGTGCGCCGGCCCTCGGGCCTGGAGGAGGTGGCCGGCGCGGAGAAGGGCACCCGCCTGTTCACCGGCGTGGTCTGGAGCATGGCCCTGGGCCGGAAGGTGCGCCTGGCCCTGGTGCACCGCCTGGGCGGAGACGGGGAGGCCAGGGAGGTGAAGGTGCTCTACTCCACGGACCTGGGGCTGGCGGCCGAGAAGATCGTAGCCTACTACCGCCTGCGCTTCCAGGTAGAGTTCCTCTTCCGGGACGCCAAGCAGCACGCGGGACTTGCCCACTGCCAGGCCCGCGCAAAGGAGCGCCTGGACTTCCACCTCAACGCCTCGCTCACCGCCGTCAGCCTGGCCAAGCTCGCATACGCAAAGCCTGGCCAGCCCTTCTCCATGGCCGACGTGAAGACCCTCCACCACAACCGCACAATGCTCGAGAGGGTTTTCTCCGTGTTCGGTTTTGACAAAAGCCACTTAAATAACAAGGACAAAACAGACTGTGTCCTTAACTTCGGCAGAATCGCAGCATAAACTGTCCGAAGTATTG
>NZ_JACJIQ010000047.1:0-1476 GCF_014138425.1 Rufibacter ruber | reverse complement strand
TTCAGGTGCAAACCAGTTGCTTTCTACAGCCGAAGTTGGTACTTTGAAAGACAATCAGGCAAACTCTTGGCCGTCGTTTAGCAGCGGCCGTTAGGCAACATTTATAAAAACAATATGTACGAAATAGCTGCAATAGTAATACCAATACTTTTAGTATTTTATTTAATAAGAATGCTAATACATAATGCAAAATATCGAAGAGCAGAGAAAGAGAAGAGAAAGAATAAAGCGAAGAGCGACTTTTTACATAGAAAATAACTTAAAAATAAATTTTCATGAAGTCTTATATTTTAAAAGATAAAACCATTTGGCTCTCAGAAAACCACATTGAATATAATGGAACTAAGTTAATTAGGCGAAATATTTATGACTGGCATTATTATTTATGGTATGTAAACGGTTCAGGCTCGGCTGAATTAAAGTTTAAATCGCCAGAAGGAGAAATTGATATCTCTTTAAATGTTAACAGCTTTATTTTTACTTCTAAAGCCAGTAATAATGCTATACAACAAATTGAAGAATTAATGAATAAGGTGTTAGACAACAACATCGTCCAGAATTTTCTTATTTATGCTGCAAATAAAATAAAAAATGAAGGTAAATTTAAAATAGCAGGTGTAAGATTCTATAATGATAAAATATCTTGTGGATTGTTATTTCCTTTAGAAGTTAGCTATAAGAATGCTTCAATAACCACATCAAGGTTTGAAACAACAAGAAGTAATAAAACAGGAGTATATTTAAATGACGGTGCAAACGATAAAGAAACTAAAATTTCAAGCCACTTGCCTGGAACAGACATACAAAAATTAAATATTCTAGTACAATATTTACCGCAGTTCCTTAACTAAAAAAAAAAACGTTGCCTAACATTGTATAAACAGCATGCTACGGCCGACGGCCTTGCACGTTGTTTATACGAGACCGTTGTGCGCAAGTGAAATAATGAATTGACAACTTGAACGGCAAAAAAATCAGCAAGAGTGGCAGAAGTACAAGAAAAAATCTTCTGGTTTGGCTTGAGAAAACGAGTAGAGGATTTTGATTAGCTTGGCAGAAGAAAGCAATCGCCGCCCGACTTCTATCAGCAAAAGTTGCAGAAGAGGAATTGACGTAGCGTTTGAGCATGAACGGACGCAAAATGCTTGCAGAACGATTGAACTCAGAAATGCGTTTTCGACCTGTTTTTCAGAAATCAAGCCAAAACTGGACGACCATATAAAAAGTAAAACGCTCCGATTTTACGTTTTCGGGCTGTTTTTCCAAAACCAGGTCAAAAACAGAAATAATAAAATGCGTGGGAAACTTAGAAGAACACCTCCGCACAACAACGTGTAAACGTCAGCTACGGCCGACGGCCTTGCCGTCGTTTACACAAGTACGTTAGCATTAATATATGACATATAAATTCTACGCTTTAAAAAATGACTATGAAGAAATCGTAAAGTTCATTTACGACGAACTTAGTCTATCTGT
>NZ_JACJIQ010000046.1:0-1509 GCF_014138425.1 Rufibacter ruber | reverse complement strand
TAACTCCTTAATCCAGTCGATTTACTTCTGCTTTTCTTGCCGATGTTTTTTTCTACCGTGCCCGCCGATAGAAGGTTCTTCAAATTTGCCCCAACGTACTTGGCTAAACGACGGCGAAGGCCGTCGGCCAATGCTGACGTTTAGCCGTTGTTGGCAGTAGGTGTTCTTTTTCCTTTCCCACGCATTTCTTCTTTTCTGGTTTTTGCCTGGTTTGCGGTAAACAGCCGCTAATCAGCTAGTCGATGAATCCTTTTTCTGTTTTCGGCCTCTTTTTCTAAAAACAGGCCGAAAACGCAAATCCGTCTGTCGGTTTGCACGCATTGGAGATAAATTCTTTTGCTCAAACGCAACGTCAATTCCTCTTTTGCAACATTTATTGAAGGTCGGGTGGCGTTCCCAACTTTTGCCGAGGTAATCTAATCTTTTGCTGGTTCTGTTCGACGGCTTCTGCTGATTTTTATCTGCGAGTCCTGCTGATTTTTTCTGCCGTGAAAGTTGGTAAATAATGTTCTCACTTTCTGCCAACGTACTTGGCTAAACGACGGCGAAGGCCGTCGGCCGATGCTGACGTTTAGCCTTTGTTGGCAGTAGGTGTTCTTTTTCTTTCCCGCGCATTTCTTATTTTCTAGTTTTTGCCTGGTTGGCGGAAAACACCCGCTAATCAGCTGGTCGTAGAATTCTATTTCTGTTTTTGGCCTCTTTTTCTAAAATCAGGCCAAAAACTCAAATCCGCCCGTCGGTTTGTGCGCGTTACAGATAAATTCTTTTTGCGCAAACGCAACGTCAATTCCTCTTTTGCCACTTTGTAGATGTAAGTCGGACGGCGTTCACTAGCTTTTACTAATCTAATCTTTTGCCGATTCCTTTCTGCAAATTTTCCTGATACCTTTTGTCGGTTTTGAAGAGTTTTTTCTGCGGCTCAAGTTGGCAAAAAGTTCTTTCACTTACTGCCAACGGTCTCGTGTAAAAGACGGCGAAGGCCGTCGGCCGAGATGACTTTTACACAATGTTGGGTGACGTTGTTTTTCTTTGCGCCGCCCGCTGATTTTTTATTTTCTGTTTTTGGCCTGTTTTCAGGAAAATAGTCCGAAAACAGCTTGCCAAGCGAATCCTTCTATTGCTTCTTTTACTTTTTCTGGTCGTTCGTTTTTGGCTTCATTTCCGAAAACGAGGCCGAAAACGCATTTGAATAGTCGGATTGCACGCATTCCCGATAATTTCTTATTGCTCAAACGCAACGTCAATTCCTTTTCTACAACTTTGCTGGTCAAAGTCGGGCGGCATTCTCCAACTTTTTTAAAGGTAAACTAACTCTTTAGCCGATTTACATCTGCTTCTCTTGCTGATTCTTTTTTGTCGGATTTGCTGATTTTTTTGCTGGCCGACGCGAGAACCTATGTTTACAATGACACCCAACGGCCGCTGCTAAACGACGGCCAAGAGTTTGCCTGATTGTCTTTCAAAGTACCAACTTCGGCTGTAGAAAGCAACTGGTTTGCACCTGAATAC
>NZ_JACJIQ010000045.1:0-1640 GCF_014138425.1 Rufibacter ruber | reverse complement strand
TTAGAAATGGCACCAGCATAAAAAATACTAATGCTAACATTGCATAAAAATCATGCTACGGCCGACGGCCTAGCACGTTTTTTATACTAACCGTTGGCGGTCATTGAAAGAACAATTTACCAACTTGAACGGCAGAAAAACATCAGCAATAGTGGCAGAAGTTCTAAAAATAATCGTCTGGACTTGCAGAAGAAAATCAGCAGAGGATTTTGATTAGCTTAGCAGAAGTTTGGAACGCCACCCGACTTTCAGCAAATGTTGCAAAAGAGGAGTTGACGTTGCGGTTGAGCAAGAATTGACGCAAAATGCGTGCATCACCGACGGACAGAATTGCGTTTTCGGCCTCTTTTCTGGAAATCAGGCCAAAACTGGACGGGCAAACGGAATAAGATAAACACTCCGATTTTCTGTTTTCGGGCTGCTTTTCTGAAATCAGGCCAAAAACAGAAAAAGGAAAATAAAACAACAACGTCCGCCAACAACGGCTAAACGTCATCTCCAGCCGACGGCTGTCGCCGTCGTTTAGCCAAGGCGTTGGGTGTCATTGTAAACACAGGTTCTCGCGTCGGCCAGCAAAAAAATCAGCAAAGCCGACAAAAGAATCTGCACAAGTTGCAGAAGTAATTCAGCTAAAGAATTAGGTTAGCTTTACAAAAGTCAATGAACGCCACCCGACTTCGACCAGCAAGATTCGCAGAAGAGGAATTGACGCTGCGTCCGCGCAGAAAGAATTTACCGGCAATGCGCGCAAACCGACGGAATGCGTTTTCGGCCTTGTTTTCGGAAATGAGGGCAAAAACGGACGGACAGAAAAAGTAGAATTCATTCTGCAAGCTGTTTTCGGGCTGTTTTTTGAAAATCAGGCCAAAAACAGAAAACTAGAAACTGTATAAAGAAACAACGTCACCCAACAACGCATAAACGTCACCTTGGCCGACGGCCTACGGCGTCGTTTATACCAGACGTTAGCAGCAAGTTAAAATATGAAAAAAATCTTACTACTATTTTTTGCGCTTTTGAATTTTGCAACCTGCCGAGGTCAATCTGCCTATGTGATTTTAAAAGATAAAGAAACAATTACCGACCTTATAACAATTTATAAAGTCCTCCCTGAATCATCGACGACTACAGAACTGTCTGAAGCTGAACTGGATTTGGTAAAGAAAGCTTCCATTGAATATATTAAAGACTTCAATACCGCAATAAGCGAGGAATTTAGGAAGCGTGGGGAAAGGAAGAAATATGCTAAAATGTATCAAATAGAGAACTTGAGTAACTATAAGATTCAATATGTTCCATACTTAAATGGGAAAGGGGAAAAAGAAATCTGGATAAATGGATTTTGTAACGACTTCGATAAAGATTGGCGGAGAGAACTAATTCATGTATTTGATGGTGGAAATTGTTATTTCACAATTAGACTAAACCTAACGACTGGCGAACGTTTAGGAATTGGAACAAATGGATACGCATAAAAAAACCAGCTGCTAACAACGTGTAAACGCCAGCTTCGGCCGACGGCCTCCGCCGCCGTTTACACAAGTACGTTAATCCGTCATTGGATTATTTTCTGCTTTTATAATGGCGAAGCCTCCAGGCAAGGGAGGGGAAAGGAACCAAAGGTCATTAAAGCCTCAAAA
>NZ_JACJIQ010000044.1:0-1656 GCF_014138425.1 Rufibacter ruber | reverse complement strand
TGTGCTTGTTGCACAACTGGTTGAAGATAAACGTAAAAGGATATTCCACCAAATCATTTTACGATGCAGGGCAGGAAGCACTTTGCCGATGAGAAGGAGCTGCGCTTCTCGCTCTCGGCGCACGTTCCGGAACATAACTTCTACCGCAAACTCAAGCAACGGCTGGACCTCTCGTTCCTATATCCCATAACCAAAGCCTACTACGGGCGCTGCGGACAGCAGTCCATCGACCCGGCGGTGTTCTTCAGGCTCTGCCTGGTGGGCTACCTGGAGAACATCGTCTCGGACCGCAAACTCATCGAGCACTGCAGCCTCAGGCTGGACCTCCTGTACTTCCTGGGTTACCAGCTCGACGAGCCCTTGCCTTGGCACTCGACCGTCTCCCGCACCCGCCAGCTTCTGCCCCCGGAGCTGTTTGAGCAGGTCTTCACCCGTGTGCCTTCCCTTTGCGCGGAGGCGGGGATGGTGGCTGGGCATACACAAGTCGTGGATTCCGCTCTCATCAAGGCCAATGCCTCCATGGACTCCCTTGAGCTGAAGGTGCCGCGGGAGACGCTCGAGGCGCACCTGGGTCGGGTCGGGGCCATCAGCCGCGCCGACCGCAAGGCAAAAGAAAACAAGGCTACCGTGGGGCAACAGACCCTCACTGCCACCCGCGGCGAGTTGCAGGAAATAGAAGCCCGTAACCGGAGGTGGGGCCTGGGGCAGGACCAGCGTACCGGGGCCCGCAACAAGAACAGCAAGTACACCTCCAACAAGACGCACTACTCGCCCGTGGACCCCGATGCCCGCATCGCCGTCAAGCCCGGCAAGGCCCGCAAGCTCTGCTACCTCCTGCAGCTCTCGGTGGACACCGCCCACCACACCATCACCCACGTGCAGGCGGACCTGGCGGACAGGAAAGAAAACCAGTGCCTGCCCTCTGTGCTCGGGTCCCTCTCCGGTAGGCTGCACCAGATGGGGCTGGGCTGCAACACGCTGCTGGCGGACGCCGGCTACTCCTCGGGCGAGAACTACGCCTTGCTTGAGCAGGAAGGCATCACCGCCTTCATCCCGCCGCACGGCACCTACAAGGGCGGGCCGGAGGGCTTTAGCTATAATAAAGAAGAGGACTGCTGGGTTTGCCCGCAGGGCAAGAAAGCCACGTTCCGGAAGATGAAAGTGGAGCCGAAGGGCAGCATCAGAAAGAAGCTCTACCTCACCACCCGCCGGGACTGCAAGGGCTGCCCTCTCCGGGAAAGCTGCATCGGTAAGGGCCACGAGAAGAAGGTGGAGATCACCTACTACCGCGAGGAGTACGAGCGGGTGATCGCGCGCCTGAAAAGCCGCTATGGGCGGAAGATGAAAGGGCTCAGGCAGGCGACGGTGGAGCCGGTGCTGGGCACGCTCATCAACTTCCTGGGGCTAAGGAAAATCAATACAAGGGTTATCAAGCAGGCGCACAAAGTAATGCTGTTGGCTGCCACGGCATATAACCTGAAGAAACTGCTCAATTTTAAACCCAGGGAAAGCCAGACGGCCGTCATGGCCCTGCCCAGGGCTTCTGCAGCAACGCTTTTGATGCTCTTTTTGGCGGCAGGAATTGAAATCAACTTGAGAAAAGTGAAGAGGGATTGAAACAGGGCACTGTTTAACGCTGAGTTGTGCAACAGCTAC
>NZ_JACJIQ010000043.1:0-1709 GCF_014138425.1 Rufibacter ruber | reverse complement strand
GTACCTGAAAAAGGAAAAACAACTGCGGATAACTACGCCTAGAAGGCATCCAACCTCTACAATGCGTGCAGGACGCCTTCTAGCCTTGTTCGTTATGTGCAATTGTAAATAGAAGTTCTCGCGGCGGCAAGCAAAAAAATCAGCAGAAGCCCACGAAAAATCGGGAATTGCTGCAAAAGTGAACCGGCAAAAGGTTAGATTACCTCAGCAAAAGAAAATGAACGCCGCCCGACTTTATCGGCTAATGTTGCAGTAGAGGGATCGGCCAAGCGTTTGAGCAAAAGGAATTTATCGGCAACGCGTGCAGACGGACCGATTCGAAATGCGTTTCCGGCTTCTTTTTCTGAAAACGTGCCAAAAACAGACGGATAAAGAATTGCGGCTGATTCCCGTTTTCGGGCTGTTTTCCTGAAATCAGGCCAAAAACAGAGAAAGTAAATAGAAATCGGCTGCGGGCGCAAAGAAACAACTGCACATAACAACACCTAAACGTCACGCTTCGGCCGACGGCCTAGCGCGTCGTTTAGCATAGACGTTGGCGGTCATTGTAAACATAAGTTCTCGCGGCGGCCAGCAAAATAAAATCAGCAAACCCGACGAAAAGAATCAGCTAGAGTTGCAGAAATAAATCAGCAGAAGAATTAAGTTAGCTTAGAAAAAGCTGGTGAACGCCGCCCGACTTTGACCTGGAAAAGCCGCAGAAGAGGAATTGACGCAAAATGCTTGCATAGAATTTATCTTCAATGCATGCAATCAGACTTTTGGAATGCGTTTTCGGCCTCGTTTTCCGAAATGAAGCCAAAAACGGATGGACAACAAAAGATTCTTTTTCGCTCAGTAAGCTGTTTTCGGGCTGTTTTTTGAAAATCAGGCCAAAAACAGAATTAGAAAATATCAGCAGATATAAAGAAACAACGTCCGCCAACATTGTGTAAACAGCATCTCGGCCGACGGCCATCGCCGCAGTTTACACTAGCCGTTGGGGGTAATTAGAATAAATATAAAGATGCTTCTGAAAAAACTGAAACAGGAAAAGTTTGATGCGGATTACCATGGGGCAACCATCACAACTTTCTCATTTGAAGGACAAATAGAAGTTATTGACTTTATAAATTCTGATTATTTTAGAATTGACTGTACAAGGGACGACATAAAAGAAAAGCCTCTACAACAGCAAAATAATTATCTCAAACCAGCATTCAACTTAGAAAAACTTTCGATAGAAGATTTTAGAGCCTTGACTCTACCTGGGCTAATTGCTTTTTTTGATAAATATGCCACTGAAGAATGGGGAGAAAGTGACAGAGAAGATTTTATTGTAATTTGGAATAATTTAGGAAACCATCTTTCCCAGCTTGGAGACAGTTTTACGTTCTTCTTGATTTCCAAAGAATGGTTTGAGAACCAAGAAAGCAGAAAGAACCCCGAAAAAGCAGACATTAAATTAAAGGAACCAGAATTTTGGATTTATGGCTATTATTTCATTGTAGTTGGTATTTCTAAAGCCAAGAAAGAACTAATAGCTATTGTTATGTTCTATGACTGAAAAAATAACTTCCCCCAACCACGTGTAAACAGCAGCTTCGGCCGACGGCCTCAGCCGCCGCTTACACTAGTACGTTAGACAGCATTTATAATAAATCATCAATGAAGAAACTCATAATCTTAGCCACTTTCTCAACATTTCTAAATTCATGCGCTAAACCTGA
>NZ_JACJIQ010000042.1:0-2067 GCF_014138425.1 Rufibacter ruber | reverse complement strand
TGCTCTTTTTGGCGGCAGGAATTGAAATCAACTTGAGAAAAGTGAAGAGGGATTGAAACAGGGCACTGTTTAACGCTGAGTTGTGCAACAGCTACCATTGTTAGGCGGCGTTTTTCTCAAATCTTCTTATACTTTCCAGTTCTTCCTGTTTGTTGGTTTTCTCTTCTTCCAAGTCGTAATCATCCTGGAGGCCGAGCCAAAACTTGGGGGAGTTGCCAAAGTAGTAACTCAGCCTGAGCGCGGTGTCTGCCGTGATTCTCCTGTTCCCCTTTAATATTTCGGATATTCTGGTTTGGGGAATGTTGATGTCTTTGGCAAGTCGGTAAGCGGTGATGTTTAGGGGGGAGAGAAACTCTTCTTGCAATACCTCTCCTGGGTGAATATTGGGTAACTTTTCCATTCTCTTTTAGTGATAGTCGATAATTTCTACTTTTGAGGCTTGTCCGTTGTCCCATTGGAAAATGATTCTCCATTGGTCATTAATCCGGATGCTGTAGAAGTCCTTTAAATTCCCTGACAGCTTTTCCAGTCGGTTGGAGGGAGGAACACGCAAGTCAGCGATATTCTGGGAGTTATTCAGCATTCTCAGTTTCCGCCTACCAATAGTCTGAATCTCCATTGGAAGTTTGCTGACTCTTTCCCCGTTCCAAATCTTTTCTGTCTCTTTCGAGCCGAAAGATGTGATCATACTTTTGTTTTACGGTAGTAACGTCAAAAGTAAGTAATATTTATCAAATTATTTTACCCAGAGGAGAGATTTATTAAATGCCGCCTAACGGTCTCGTGCATGAGACGGGCTAGGCCGTCGGCCGTAGCATGGCTTATGCACAATGTTGGCTAAAGTATTTTTATCTGGAGGTATTGGTAATCTTTATTGAGGTCGCCCTTCTCATCCCAAAATGCCTGCACATGGAGAACCTTCACCACGATTGTGTTTGCGTCTTTTCAATGAACAACCCCCTGGGGCCCTGTAGCGGCCATCCATTTGCCGAAGCTTGCCTCCAGTACTTTCTTTATACTTTTGTTGTCATTGATTCTGTATAGCTGAAAGTCGGTAGTATAGTCGTAGGGGTTGGTATACAAGGAGACTGCGTGCCGCCCGTCAGGGGAGATAAAGGGGTAATCGTTGAAGCTGATGATCTCCTCACCGCTCCCTGAACCGTAGAGCTTGAACTCACCATCTTCATAATACTCGATTGCGAGGAGAAAGGCACTGAGGAGTTCCGAATGTCCGACGTAACTGTAGTTCTTCCTATCTTCCTCCGCATTGGGTGAGCTCACGAACTTCTTTTTCTGTCCATTACCCGTGGATACAACGAGCACGGAATCTTCCTCAGAGACCAGGGAGTCAAGGGGAACAATAAACTTATCGTTTCCCTCCTTTGGTTTTCCAAATTCATCTTTGCCGATCAGGCTAATCCTTAATCTGCCCCTGATAGGCACATCGTCGGAAGTCAGGTATAAATCCTTGTCTGTCAGCTTCACCTGGCTGAGAGGCCCTACGTCGGGCTTGGGTATATTCACTACCTCCCAGCCATAGGAATAGGTTTGCTGACCGTCTCTCACAAAGTCTCTCATTATGCGTTCCTTTATCTTGTACCAGCCTGCGGCCTCCCCGATGACCTCCACCTTATAGCCGTACTCTAGCGTATCTAAGACTACAGACTGCTTGTCGGGCTTATCATAGATATTGCCCCCTTTCGGATTAGTGACATAAAGGGTTCTTAGGGTCGGTATCCCATTCACGTCCACCTTGGCCTCTGGAGCAGGCTTTTCAATTTGGCTTACCCTCGGCTCTTCGTTCTCTTGTCTTTTCAGGCTGTCAGAGTTTGAGCAGCCTAAGGAGACACCTATCAAGTAGAGCAAGAGAATTATAGTTGAATTTTTCATCTAATATTTTAGCCAACGGTCTCGTATAAAAAAAGTAGCGGCTTAAAATACATAGATTTTCAAGCCGCTACTAAAGTTGTTTGATTGAAGCTGTTTAGAGTTTTTGATTTTGGTTGAATTTTCGGATAAACAAGGCTGTAAAGGCTAGCAGATGCAGGGCAAGCCAGTGCTGCGCCC
>NZ_JACJIQ010000041.1:0-2338 GCF_014138425.1 Rufibacter ruber | reverse complement strand
GTATTCAGGTGCAAACCAGTTGCTTTCTACAGCCGAAGTTGGTACTTTGAAAGACAATCAGGCAAACTCTTGGCCGTCGTTTAGCAGCGGCCGTTAGGTGCCATTAAGAATATATCAACTGATTAAATCAACAATATGCCAAAGCTGACAGAGAGACAGAAGATAATAGCAAATATCATCAAGAATGTACATTCAAAGAAATGGGAGTGTGTTATTGACGGCTGTACCAATCCAGCAATAAATTCTCATTTGTTACAACAAAACGGCATACTTGATAATGTTTCTGTAGATGGACATTTAATTGAGTATAAACCAACTGACCCATTTACATGGAAAGAAGATTCGCTACCGTTTGAAAAGAAACGGATTGGCAAGAAAAACGCCTTTTCTCTCCCCTTGTTTTGTAATAATCATGATTCTTCAATCTTTAAAGAAGTAGAAACACACCCAATAGATTTAGAACAATACAGAGTCCAACTATTACTAAGCTATAGGGTTATTTGTGCAGAAATAAGAAAAAAACAAGTGAATGTTGAGCAATTCAGCAGATTGCTTAATGCAGAAACACTAAAAGGTGATAGAGGGCGAGAAAATTTAAGGCTTGTTAAAGAAGGAAACGAATTAGGAATTAAAGATTTAGAAAAATACAAAATTCTCTTTGAGGAGGAATTAATAAACGAGTCATCTCGCTTTACATTTAAAATTTATAAATATCCATTTTTAGACATTTACGGCTCTGCAGTATTTAGCCCACTCGATTATTTAAAAACTGACGCGTACCAGTCTGAGCCATTAAATGGTGTATTCATTCATGTTATACCTTATAATGACTTTACTAATATTATTGTTGGATATTGTAATAACTATACAGATGATTGGATAGTGAAATATATTGATAGTTGGAATAATCTTGAAGAAGAGGATTTTGAGAAAAAGTTAACACAACTATTTGCAGCACATATTGAAAATTGGGGAATGTCGCCTGATTTGCTAAAGGAAATAAAAAAAGATAATCTTCAAAGACTTGAAGAGTACATGGCTAAAAACGCGAATAATCTTTCTCAACATCAAAAGGTTAATTTTAATTTATTTGAATACGATGAAGAATAACGGCACCTAACATTGTATAAAAATCATGCTTCGGCCGACGGCCTCACACTTTTTTTATACTAACCGTTGTGCGTAATTGGAAGTATTGATGAAAAGAAGTTTAACGATATTTTTACTAATACTTCTGTCTTCATGCAGTAAAAGAGAAGACATAGTTTTCTCTGCATTCGACGAACTTCATTATTTGCAACTGTACGACAAAAACAGCGATTTTGAGATTCTATACAATGGCGTAAATACAGCTAAGGGAAAATACCTAGTTAAGAACGACACGATTTATTTAAATTATGATTCTGGACAATTTCTAAACAGAGACAATCAAAAATCTGAAGAAGCTGATAAATTATTGACCAGGCAGGTGAAAATTGACAGGAGAACAGGCAGAATTCAGGCTGTCGACGATAAAAACTTCTGTGCTAATATAAATATTGACCGACTGAAGAATTTATAAATTAATCCGTTTTCGGCTTGTTTTAACAAAATCAGGTCAAAAGCAGAAAAAAAAAGAACAACTCCGCACAACAAGGTATAAACGCCAAGCCACGGCCGACGGCCTCGCCCGTCGTTTATACTAGACGTTGTGCTTAATTATAAGAATTGGAAACTTACCCCAGAGTATCAGACGAGACTAAGATTGGCGACTATCCAGCTTTAGTAAAGGCAGGCGGAGGATACGTATGGGATGAGGTTTTAGAATATAGAGTTTGGTGCCACCCTGAACAAGGTGCTGAAGATACTGAAAATGGGGACGACTATTATTATGTATTCCCTACCTATGAAGAAGCGCTAGAATTTTCTAATAATACCATTGGAGCAGAAGAACCCATTGCGCTAATTCTACAAAAAGAATACATTGATGAAACAGGGCCAGGGGATTATACTCACATAAAAGAAGAAAGATTGGCGGAATGGCCAGTTGAGTTTCTTAAAAGGCCAAAAAGGACAGTAAACACTATACCAGACTTTTTATCACCTAATGCTCCAGAAAATAGATTAGATATTATAAGAGGATTAGTTTAAATCCTTGGCGCTTAGGTAATATCATTTGATTAAAAGAATCAAAAAATAACTAAGCACAACAACGTGTAAACGCCAGCATCGGCCGACGGCCTCCGCCGTCGTTTACACAAGTACGTTAGCTACAATCTTAAATATGAAAAATGTTTAACTGGCTATTTGGTAAAAAGCAGAAGCAACTAACCAAATTTGAATATTATGAAAAGTGGGA
>NZ_JACJIQ010000040.1:0-3804 GCF_014138425.1 Rufibacter ruber | reverse complement strand
GCTTACAAGGGCCTTATTGTATAATAAATCTTGTTCCTTCCTTTCTTCTCTTTTATACAAGTTAATTAGTTTTTACAAACATAGGACTGTATAAACGCCAGCTTCGGCCGACGGCCTTGCACGTTTTTTATACTAACCGTTAGGGGTAAGTTATAAAATAACTGACATTAAAAATTTCTATGAAACTGAGTATCATATTTGGTCTTTTAATAATTTTTTGTTCAAAGCCAATCTTTGAGCAGGAAGGTAAACTTGGTTCTGTAAAAGGCACCTTATGTTATCCAGGGCATTATATACCTCAGATGAATGTCTACATAAAGAACGCAAAAACAGGAAATGTCTATAAAACTCTGGTTAAAGAGAATAAGAAGACATTTCAATTCAGTAATATCCCTACAGGTACTTATGTAGCTTATGCATACACAGTAAAAAAGACATTTACCGATAGTAATGGAAATTCATCTAAAGGGAGTGGAGGATACACCAAAATGGTGCCATGTGGACTTTCAGTTAACTGTAAAGACCATACACTCATAGAATTCAAAGTTATAGCGGCTAAGACAACCAGCAATATTGAAATATGCGACTGGTATGGAGCAACTGTTCCAAATGAATAAATAAAAAACCTACCCCTAACAAGGTGCATAAGCCATGCTACGGCCGAAGGCCTTGCACGTCTCATGCACTAGCCGTTAGGTGTAAATTAAAACATAAATGGAACATACTTTCGTTAAGCTTCCATCAGGAAATGTTGAGATAGAGCATATCCGCGAAATGGTTTCTGAACTAAAAAAATCAGAATGGAAGTTAATGAAATGGTTTTCAAGACCTGCATTAATCGACAGAAAGTCTAATACAGCGACACATCTGTACATGGGTCAAAAATTCGACGAAAAATATTTCAAATTAGAAGACAAAGGCTGGACACACGACCATTGTGAAATATGTTTTGTCTCAATTGGTGAAAGTCCCAACGACTACACAGAGACGGAAGGATATTTTAATGGTTACGACTGGATTTGTAAATTCTGTTTTGAAGAACTTGTCTTAGCAGAAAACTTAGAGAAAAAATTAGCAATCCTGGAGCAATACCAAGAGAAAATCTACACCTAACAAGGTATAAACGTCACCCTTCGGCCGACGGCCTTGCGCGTCGTTTATACTAGCCGTTATCTGCAAATAAAATAAATGAAGAGCCTTGAAAAATAACTACTTATTAATCTTTTTAATAGTATCCTTATTGGGTTCGTTGCAATCCTGCCTTCCCTATGCAAATAATAAGTTTGACAAATTAAGTTTTAGTAAAATACAGCAAGATTCTCTTGAACATTATGATTCTACTTTTAAAGAAATATTGTACAGCTTAAGCTCAAAGACGGGCGACCCCATTTACGAGATGGGAATTAGTTTCAATGAAGATTCGACTTTCTTTTTAAGCAATTGTTTGGACGGGGTGTATTATATTCCATTAGAGAAATGTAAAGTAAATGCCCATTTGACAGATAGTCAGAGAAAAGAACTTTATAGATTTACAAGATGGGGGCTTCTAAATGGAATAACAGGCGGTGGACACCATCAGACCTTACAACAAATCATGTACTTATTAAAAGTAGATTACAGAGAGTACGAAGATGCTCGTTGGGTAGGCGTAAACGTTGACACTATTGGCATAAGCAGAACAGTAATGCAAGTTTTAGACCATGACGGGAAAATTATGTTGTTGAAGAGCATGTAAAAAAGAAAAAATATCAGCAGATAACAAGGTGCATAAGCCATGCTTCGGCCGACGGCCTTGCACGTCTCATGCACTAGACGTTGGCGGTCATTGTAAACATAAGTTCTAGCAGTGGCCAGCAAAAAAATCAGCAAACCCGATAAAAAGAAACTGCATGAGTTGCAGAAATAAATCAGCAGAAGAATTAAGTTAGCTTAAAAGAAGCAAGAACGCGCCGCTCGACTTTCATCGGCTAATGTTGCAGAAGAGGAATTGACGTTGCGTTTGAGCAAAAATCGACGCAAAATGCGCGCAAGAGCCGACGACTGGATTCGCGTTTTCGGCCTGTTTTTCCGAAATTAAGCCAAAACTGGAATTGTAATTGGAATAATAAAAACGCTCCGATTGTCTGTTTTCGGACTGTTTTTCTGAAATCAGGCCAAAAACAGAATTATAAAAATGCGCGGGAAAAATAAAAGAACAACGTCCGCCAACAATGCATAAACGCCAGCCTTCGGCCGACGGCCTTGGCCGTCGTTTATACTAACCGTTGCCAGTAATTATAAATAATGAAAAAGGTAAAGTTGTTACTCTTACTTCTGTTCCTGCACTTGGGTAGAGTTTATGCTCAAGTGGAAATTCGCGGGGTAACAACAATAAAAACTGACGAAATAAAATCCGACCCTTTCAATACCTCTCCGAACAAAGACTTTGAAAAACGTATCAGCCTGAATCCTATCGACGAGTCCACCAACGATTTAGAAATTAGGTTTTACAAGCTGGAGGGTTTGAGCAACACAAGAGAATTGAAAACAGTGATTCTGAAAAACGGGTTATGGGCTGGAACTCTGTACGACGAGTCGAAATATCCTAAAGTTAGGATAAAGAAATACAAACTAGAGGCTGACAAGGGTTTCCCAGCATTATTTCAGATGCTCCTCGACAATAACATATTGGAGTTACCAAGCCAAGAAGAGCTTGCGTCATAGATGAAAAAAATCACTGTCGTAAATGGAAGACAGCGTGAACAAAGAATACACACCACGGACGGACAGAGCTACACAGTTGAGTTTAAAATAGGTGATTCCTATAGAGTCTATACGTTTCACAACCCAGACACATATTCTTACTTTTATTCAGATGTGCAGGAATTGAAAGATTTTGTTGCAATAAAGAACATCTTTGAGAATGAACTAAAGAAAAAATAACTTCTGGCAACATTGTGTAAAAGTCATGTTTCGGCCGACGGCCTCACACGTCTTTTACACGAGGCCGTTAGCAGCAAGCAAAAATATAAATCTAAATAAATAAAAATGAAGCAATTCCTGAATGAAGAACAAGACCCTAAAGCGGTAGAAAAAATTTACGCGAAAGTAAAAGGCCTACTAACAAGTGGGGAAGATGTTGAATATATAGCTGTCCAAAAAAAGCCAGCGGTCAATTTATCACCTGATTGCGTTGCCTTGACATCTAAGCGGGTAATATTTTGCAGACCAAAAAATTTAGGATTATCAATGGAATTTCAGGACTACGCTTGGAAAGACGTAGCTGATTGCCACATGAAAGAATCGATTTGGGGAGCAGAATTTACACTTAAGACTGTTAAAGGACAAACCAACAAAATAGATTATCTACCTAAAGCCCAAGCCCGGAAACTTTATCAGTTCGCTCAGGAGAAAGAAGAAGCACAACATGAATATAGAAGAAACAGAGAATTAGAAGAGAAACGCGCAGCGGCCGGCGGTGTTGTTGTGACTGCAAACATTCCTTCAAATTCGCCAACAATTGAAAGTCAGCCAAAAGATCCTATGGAGGCTTTACAAAAATTAAAAAGGCTTTTAGAAAATGATTTAATTACTCAGCAAGAGTTTGATGCAAAAAAATCTGAAATAATTGCCAGGCTTTAGAAAAAAGCTGCAGAAGTTTTAAAAATGCCTGCTGCTAACAACGTGTAAACGGCAGCGTCGGCCGATGGCCTCCGCCGTCGTTTACACAAGTACGTTAGACAGCATTTATAATAAATCATCAATGAAGAAACTCATAATCTTAGCCACTTTCTCAACATTTCTAAATTCATGCGCTAAACCTGA
>NZ_JACJIQ010000039.1:0-4814 GCF_014138425.1 Rufibacter ruber | reverse complement strand
TTCCATTGAGTTAGGGCTTGGTGAGAAATGTTGTCGCAAACACTTTTACCTCCCTAATTCTTTGGAAGTTATTAAACTCTAAACAGCTTCATTAACAAGTTACTGTATCTAGCATATAATATGGAAAAGAAATACTTAAGACTTCTATTACTCTGTATTTGGACTTTCTCTACCTTTCATTCCTTAGCCCAGATTCCTCTCAACCCTGTAGTTTTTAGTACCACGGGTTATGATTACATAACTGATGCTACAACTGATAGCCGAGGGAACGTCTATGTTTTAGGGAGTTTTGATGGTAAGCAAGGTAATATTTTAACCCCGACATCTCATGAAATAAAAAGTAATTATAACTGGTATGTTGCAGTCTATAGTAAAGATGGGGTTTTAGATAAAATTGGGAGTGTTGGGTATTCTGGCTCTACGCTCCACTCTATTGCTGTTGATAAAAATAATAATATTTATGTCTCCGGGTCCTCTTCCCATTCTATTACTGTTTCCAAATTCAGTCCCGACTTCTCATTAGTTTGGAGTTTTACAGAAGGAGTGAATTCTCATTTCATTGGTAAAAAAGTTTTAGCAGATGAAGAGGGCAATGTATATGTAACTGGTACTGTAGGTGCGTGGTCTGTTTTAGGTTTAGATTTAACACCAGAAAATAGTTGCTGTGACCCTAAGAGTTTTTTGCTTAAGCTCAATTCACAAGGGAAGTTTGTCTGGATACAAGCTGGCTTAGGAAGATATGTAAACTCAGCCGGTAATTCTCTGGCATTTGACCGGGAAAGAAATCTAATTATGGTAGGCACCATAAGCGGCAGCGGAACTTATGGAAATACACTTGTGAAATCTGCCGGAAACGACAACTTACTCTTAGTAAAGTATACTCCTAATGGTCATGTTTTGATGGCAAAAGCAATTGGGGAACGTAATCAAAATATTCATGGGGAGGATATAGCTGTTGATGAATTCAACAATTTTTATATCACAGGTACTTATGCCTTTAGTGCCACTTTTGGTTCCACAACTCTACCGTCTACTTCTAATGTGGGGGGCGTATATAGAGAAGCATTCATAGCGAAACTTGATTCTTATGGTAATGCCCAATGGGCCAAGCACGAGTTTGTTGGCTCAAGTGGCACAACGGCTAAAAGCATTGCCTATAAAGAGGGGAAAGTGCAAATAGTAGGTATGCAAGGATCTTTTGGTAATTCTAAACCCTATGTACTAAGCTATCTACACAATGGAAGTTTCCTTTGGAAATCCTATTTAAAACAAGTAAACGGAGATGCAACAAAAGTATTAATATCATCTGGTTCAACCAGTCAGGTGTTTGGGACATTTTTTGGAAGTTTTAAAGCAACTGACCACACATTTACTGCCTATGGCATAATGGATGGGTACAAGGTGCAATTATATGATACAACTTCTGCTACTTATTCTGGTTTCATACATGGGAATATCTATGATGATCAAAATTTAAATTGCCAGTTTGAGCCCAATGAGAAAGGCATTGAAGGTATTATTGTAACAGCTTTGCCTGGCTCTTTCTTTGGCATAACAGATTCTAAAGGGAATTATAGTATCAACCTGCCCAAAGGTTCATATACTATTAAGCCTATTCTCCCTAGTAACAGTGCTTCAAGAATTATCACCCCCTCCTGTACAACCATAAAAAATGTTAATGTAACTCAAGAAAATAGTGTAATTGAAAATATTGATTTCGGGAATACAGTTGAAGAAAGTCCTTATTTAAATGTCAGCCTCTCCTCTAACCGCCGCCGCCGTTGCATGGAGAACGTCACCACTGTCACCTATTCCAATACCGGTTTCGCCCCGGCCTCTAATGCCAAAGTGACTCTTCAATTCCCGGCAGAGGTCATCTTCAAATCAGCTTCTATGCCGTTCACCCGTGACAGCAAAGGCAATTACGTTTTTGTTGTAGGTGATTTGCAGCCCAACCAACAGGGCACTATTACTATCAAAGACTCTGTTTCCTGCGCTGACCCTACCATTAGGGGCCTTACCGTCTGCACCAAAGCCTGGATAACCCCAGTGAACCAGTACACCGCCCCACCAACTTACAACAGAGCAGATGTTGCCATAGCAGCCAGTGAAACACCAGAAAATCAGGCCCGTTTTGTCCTTAGAAATCAAGGGCAAGGGGCTATGACGGATAGCCTTTCTTACCGCGTGCTGCAAAACATGGAACTTTCTCTTACAGGAAAATACAAACTAGCCATTGGTGATAGTTTAGTCCTCAAGTTCCCTACGGCAAGCAGGGTTATACGGGTAGAGGCAGATCAGCCCCAGGGACACCCTCTCAAAACTATTGCAAGCGCCAACCTGGAAATGAAAAAAGCCAATACTACTGGCTTGCCTGATATAGCCATGATGGCCATGCCGCCTAATGATCCTGAACCCGAAATCACAGAAGAATGCCTCCCCATCATTGACTCCTTTGACCCCAATGATAAACAAGTAATACCCGTTGGCCGTACGGCAGAAAAATATACCCCCACTAGTTCGTCTCTTCGCTACACTGTACGTTTCCAGAATACAGGAACAGATGTGGCCTACCGAGTAGTAGTAGTTGACACTCTGTCTGCTGATCTGGATATGAGCACCTTTCAAGTTGGGGCGGTTACACACCCTTATACTTTAACTGTTTCAGGGAAAGAAAAACCGGTACTCACCTTCACCTTCAATAACATCATGCTGCCAGACAGCGGTACCAACCAGGCAGGTAGCAATGGGGCCATCCAGTTCAGCATCAAACCTAAAGCAGACCTACCAGAGAAGCATCTGATTGAGAATTATGCTGATATCTTTTTTGACTACAATGAGCCAGTTAGAACCAATATAACCCAGAACCGGATCTTTGATATGCCGCCGGTGATCAGTGACAAGCAACTGGTTGCACATGAAGTGGTTGTTTCTCCCAATATCATTTCTTTCTCCCCTACCCAAGGCCGGGCGGGACAAACCGTGACCATCCGGGGGGAAAACTTTTCTACTAACGCCTTTGCTAATAAAGTCAGCATCAACGGACATCTAGCTCCAATACTCGCTTACACAGCAGAAGAGTTAAAGGTGGTAGTGCCAAGCAATGCTTTCTCAGGCAAAATCAGGGTGGTAACCCCAGATGGATCAGCAACTACAGGTCCAGACTTTATTATTTTTCAGCCACCTACTATTACTTCCGTTTCGCCTGCAGAGGCAGTTCCTGGCACCAGCATCACTATTTCCGGGACACATTTTTCTACTGATCTTACCCTAGACACAGTCTATTTTAATGGTGTGAAGGCAAAAATTACCCAAGCCTCAACCACCCAACTAAAAGTAGAAGTGCCTGCTACCGCCACTAAAGGAAAGGTACTGCTTAAAACTCTGGGGGGCCAAGTGGAGACTCAGCAGCCCTTTATGGTCTGGCACCACCCCACTTTTACTTCTTTTTCACCCGGAAAAGGTAAGACGGGAACAGTAGTCAATTTGAGCGGAATGAATTTTGCAGAGGATGTAAAACGGAATCTTGTCACTTTCGGCTCTGCCAAAGCTGAGGTGACGGCTGCCAGTGCCAATAGCCTCACCGTAACGGTACCGGCAAACGCCGAAACAGAGAAAATTCAAGTAGAGACACCAGGAGGCACCGTCCGTACCGCCTCTGACTTTATTTTTGTCCCGGCTCCTGTCATTACCTCCTTTAGCCCAACCAGTGGGTATGCTGGCACAACCGTCACCATTACCGGAGAACATTTTGGGGCAGACCACCAGACTGATGTCATTTACTTCAACAACACCGTTGCTGCCATTTTAGAAGCCACCAATACCAAACTGGTAGTCAAAGCACCTAAAGGAGTGATCACTGGTAATCTTTCTGTAAAAGGCGCCGGTGGCGAAGCCATAGGAGCAGAGTTCCTGGTGCCCGACCTCAGCAAAGAAGAAGCACTTTCCATTTACCCGAACCCTACTCAAGGCAACGTGACTATTAACTGGTACAAGGCTAATTATCAGGTGCAAAAGATTGAAGTTTTTGACTCAGTAGGCAAACGCCTGTTTACAGCGATAGGGGAAAATGTTCCCGGAGATGAAGTACAACTCAACTTATTTACCTATGGCGCAGGAGTGTATACCCTTAGAGTTCTCACCACTGATGGCCCAATTCTCAAAAGATTAGTAGTTGTAAAATGACGTTTTCCCCTAGGCGTAGAAATAGCTCCTGTTTCTACGCTAGTTTTAAAATCTGATCAAAAACTGAAAAGAGACAGCGACCCCTAGTCCTGTCTCTTTTCAGTTTTATAAATCAATAAACTGGAAAATAAATTATCAAAAACAAGCCCTAAACATTTTCAAACTAACCGCAAAGCTCATTAGGGTTCTCACCTTAGTATCAGGCGCAAGCCTCTGCTGGTGCCTTTAGTTGAAGACAGCCTCTGTTTCTGGCCTGTTTTTCAGAAAATAGCCCAAAAACGTGGACACTCTCTTATGCTTCAGCCAGTCATTAAGCATGAGAGGGCGGCAAAACATACACGCTAAACAGGTTCATCATTATTTAAGTAATAGGCAACCGTAACAAGACAGACTCTTTACTACTAAAATATAAACCTCTTTCTTTGCTGTTGCTATAGTTACTCTAAAAAATCTGCCCCCTTTATTATGCTTGGTTTAAATGATCTTACCAGAAAAGAAAAAGTACTTTATCTTCTTCTGGTACTATTCTTTATCACTGAAGCTGTTTAGAGTTTAATAACTTCCAAAGAATTAGGGAGGTAAAAGTGTTTGCGACAACATTTCTCACCAAGCCCTAACTCAATGGAAGC
>NZ_JACJIQ010000038.1:0-5091 GCF_014138425.1 Rufibacter ruber | reverse complement strand
GCGGAAGCCGTAGTAGTTTTCACACACCGCTAACAGTGCTTCTGCCCTTTTTTATCCTTCTACCTTAAAATGTCCGAAGTATTGCCAGAAAACAGGTGAAAAACAGGAATTTACCCGCAGCCCTGGTAAAATCAGGTTTCTGCAGAAATCTGTACCTTTGCGGTTTGATACGCCTTGATCCATGATTTCCATCAATAACCTTCACTTCCATTTCGGGAGCCGCACCCTGTACGAAGACGCCAACCTGCACATCAAACCCAAAGACAAGATTGGGCTGGTGGGGCTCAACGGCACCGGCAAATCTACCCTGCTGCGCCTGCTGGTGGGCGAGTACAAGCCTGACGGCGGCGGCATCCAGATGAGCCGTGATACCACCCTGGGCTTCCTGAACCAGGACCTGCTGTCTTATGACACCCATGAGAGCATCCTGAAAGTGGCCATGCAGGCCTTTGAAGAGGCTATTCAGGTGCAGCGCCGCATTGACGAGGTGCTGCATGAGATGGAAACCAATTACCAGGACGAGCACATTGACAAGCTGGCCAAGCTGCAGGAGCAGTTTGAGGCGCTGGACGGCTATAACATTCAGGTCAAGGCCGAAGAGATTCTGGAAGGCCTGGGCTTCACCACTGAGGAGCTGCAGCAGCCGCTGCGCACCTTCTCCGGAGGCTGGCGCATGCGCGTGATGCTGGCCAAGATCCTGTTGCAGAAACCCTCGCTCCTGCTGCTGGATGAGCCCACCAACCACCTGGACCTGCCCTCCATCAAATGGATTGAGAACTATCTGGCCGCCTATGAAGGTGCCCTGGTCATTGTGTCCCATGACCGCGAATTCCTTGACCGCACCACCAACACCACCGTAGAAGTATCTGGCGGCAAACTGAACGTGTACGCCGGCAACTACAGCTTCTATTTAGAAGAGAAAGAACTCCGCAACGAGATTCAGAAGGGCGCCTATGAGAACCAGCAGCAGCAGATCAAGCAGGCCGAGCAGTTCATTGCCCGTTTCAAGGCCAAGGCCACCAAAGCCAAGCAGGCGCAGAGCCGCATGAAGGCCCTGGAGAAAATGGAGCGCATTGAAGACGTGGCCGCCGATGCGCCCGTGGTCAATTTCAAGTTCCAGTTCACGGTGCAGCCCGGCCGCAATATTCTAAGGCTGGAGAACATGAGCAAAAGCTATGGCGACAAACTCATTTTCCAGAACACCCACGTGAACATTGAGCGCGGCGATAAAATTGCCCTCATTGGTGCCAACGGAAAAGGGAAGTCTACCCTCATGCGCATCATTGCCGGTGATGAGCCCATTAAAGGCGAGCGCCAGCTGGGCCACAACGTGATCATGGCCTTCTACGCCCAGCACCAGCTGGAGAGCCTGAACGTGGAGAACGAGATTCTGCAGGAAATGGTACAGGCGGGCAGCAAACGCACCGAGATGGAGTTGCGCGGCGTGCTGGGCTCGTTCCTGTTCACCGGCGACACTGTTTTCAAGAAGATCAAAGTCCTCTCGGGCGGCGAGAAAAGCCGCGTGGCCCTGGCCAAAACCCTGATTTCAGAAGCCAACTTCCTGCTGCTGGATGAGCCCACCAACCACCTGGACATGCAGAGTGTGAACATTCTCATTCAGGCCCTGGAACAGTATGAAGGTACGTTTGTAGTCATCTCCCATGACCGCTACTTTGTAGAGAGCGTGGCCAACAAGATCTGGTACATTGAGAACCATGAGCTGAAGGAGTACCCAGGCACATACCATGAGTACGAGTACTGGATGGAGCAGCGGGAGAAAGACCAGAAACGCTCTGTTTCCGCGCCCCAAAAATCGGCCAAGGCCGAAAACAAACCCAAACCCACAGCCAGCCAGCAGCAGGAACTGGAGCAGGAGCTAAAGAAAGCCAACCAGAAACTGAAGCAGGTAGAGGGGCTGGTGAACGAACTGGAAGCCAAGCTGAAAAACTGCGAAAACAAACTGGCCCTGCCCAGCACCTACGCTGACCCCAATGCCCTGCACGAGGCCACCCAGCAGTTCAATAAAGTCAAAGCCCAGCTAGACAAGGAGCAGACGGCCTGGGAGCAACTCATGGACCAGGTAGACGCCCTGGAAAACCAGTTGAAATAATTGATACCCCACGCAGGTATCTAAGAGCCTGTGAGGGTTTGTGTTTTGGGGCTGTTTTCTGAAAAACAGCCCCAAAACAGGAGAAAAGAACTTCTGCCCAGCACCAGATTTGATAAAGTTGCGCGTTACTAATGAACATCAGAGCCGTTGCACGGTTTTCATCAAAGCAGCAACCTGTCTTAGATATCTGTGCAGCAGGAAAGCCTGCCACCTAGAACACTGGAAAATGAATAGAACCTGGAGGAATCGCTTACTGTCACTTGCCCTTGCTTCCCTGGCCCTGGCCGGATGTGTGCCCGTGGAGCAGACCGGCTCCGGCACCGGGGCTTCTGGCACCGGGGCTGCTTTGCGGTATGAAGATGCGGTGTACACCTCAGATGTGCAGTCAGTGCAGCTTTATGCACAGAGTTACAACGTGGCAGATGTGCTGGCCCCGCCGGTGGTACCGTTGAATCAGTCGGGTGGCCTATTGCTGGAATTTGACCGTTTCTCTGCCCCCCGCGGCAGGGCGGTGGTGCGGCTCCACCACTGTGATATCAACTGGCAGCCCAGCCAGCTCCAGGCGCTCCAGTTTGTGCAGGACTTCAACGAGTTTTACATCAACCAGGTAGAAGCCTCTGCGGGCACCAAGGTTCCGTATTGGCACTACCGTTTTCAGGTGCCCCGGGTAAAACTGAGCGGCAACTACCTCCTGGAAGTCTCAGAGGAAGGCGGCAATCTTCTGCTAAGCAGACGGTACGTGGTGTTTGAGGAGCTGGTAACGGTGGGGCTGAGGCCGGTAGCCACTCCCGGCGCCGGAGACCGCTACGTGCGCCAGCAGTTAGACTTCAACGTATTTTACGCGCAATACCCTCTTGTGAACCCGGCGCAGGAAGTGAAAGTCATCATGCGCCAGAACCACCGCTGGGACAACGCCAAATTCTTCACCAAACCCACTTTTGTGCAGGAGGCGCAGCGCAGGCTGGAGTATCAGCTGTTTGACGTGGAGCAGACCTTTCTGGGCTTGAACGAGTTCCGGGCCCTGGACACCCGCAGTGAGCGGTTCAGCGGGTTAGGGGTGGAGCGCCGCGATGTCTCCACCTCGCCTGACCAGATTTTTGCCACCGTGGGTAAAAGCCGCGCCCGCGAAGCCTACAGCACCCAGCCAGACGCCAACGGCAAGTTCCTCTTCGGGAGCCGCGAATACGGCAACGCCCCTTTGAACGCCGACTATCAGCGGGTTTTCTTCCGGCTGCATTCCCCTGAGCCCGCCCCCGGCCCGGTCTATGTCTTCGGCGGTTTCACTGACTGGCAGCTGAAGGAAAATTTCAAGCTGACGTATGATGCCGCCCATCAGATGTATACCGGCTCTGCACTTCTCAAACAAGGCTACTACAATTACTACTTCACCGTGAAGGGTGCCAACGGCCAAGCCGATTCCCGTTATTACGAAGGAAGCCACTTCGCCACCGAGAACGTGTATGATGTGCTGGTGTATTACCGTCCGCCGGGAACGCGCGCAGATTTGATTATTGGGTACTCCAGCGTCCAGTTCAACCCGCAGCGGTAATGAATTGAGGTTCTAATTGATTGTTTTTTTTCAATCAAAGGAAAGGCGGGTGGGTGCCACTTGAGTTTTGCACCCACCCGCCTTCTCTTGTTTTCACTCTATTTCCCTAAAAAAGGCTAAAATATAAACCTAACCCGTAGCGGCGTTACCCTGTAACGCCGTGGTTCTACGCAGCTATACAAGTTCCAAAACCCGCTGCCCATCTTAGCAATTGAAATGCTCTTCATGAGAAATGTTTCTGGCGGGAGAGCCATTACAGTTTCATGGAACCTCGGCGTTACAGGGTAACGCCGCTACGTTTCTGGCCTACTTTTCAGAAAACAGCCCAAAAACGGAAATCACTTTCTCTCTTCCAGATAACTTTTCAGCTTTGCTACCAGCACATCATTGATGCGCACATAAGATTCCTGCGTCCAGCCGGCAATGTGCGGGGTCAGGATTACCCGCGGGTGATCTAGCAGATAGTTTAAACGTTCCTGTTGCTCCGGAGTCAACGTCTTCAGCTTCTCGTTTTCCAGCACGTCCAGCGCAGCTCCTTTTATCTGTCCGGATTTTAAGGCTTCCACCAAAGCCGCATGGTCTAGCACTTCGCCGCGGGCGGTGTTCAGGAGCCAGAACGGCTGTTTAAAACCTGAAACCAGCTGTTCATTAACAAAATGGTGGTTCTCCTGGTTGTACGGGAAGTGCAGGCTCAGCACCTGGGCCCGTTCCTGAATTTCCTCCAAAGAGGTCATCCGCACGTGCGGAAAAGGATTTTCCACCGTCTGCTTGTCATACGCCAGCACCTCACATTCAAAGCCTATCAGCCGCTTGGCGAACGCTTTGCCCATGTGCCCATACCCTAGCAACCCGATGGTCTTTCCGCCTATCTCTTCGCCCCGGTTCTCTTCGCGCAGCCAATGGCCTTCTCTTATTTGGCGGTCGCCTTCGGTGATTTTCCGGAACAGTGCCAACAGCAAACCCAATGTGTGGTCGCCTACGGCATCACGGTTTCCCTCAGGGGCGTTGAGCAAGGTAATGTTTCTGGCTTCCAGCACGCCGTCATCAATGTTATCCACCCCGGCACCGGCGCGGGCTACTACTTCCAGTTTGGGGGCATTTGTCAAAAGTTCAGCCGTAATTCTCAGCTTGCTACGCACCACCAGCATGTGGTAGTCTGGCAACAAAGCAGGAACGTCTTCTTTTTTGATATCAGGCACGTAGGTTACCTCCACACCCAGCGATTGTAGCATGGGGAGCAAGCTTTCATGCATGAGGTCAATGATAAGGCAGCGGAAGAGTGATTCAGAAAAAGGCATTAGTATAGATTAAGACGAAGTCTAAGGTGTAAAATTATTAATGAAGCTGTTTAGAGTTTAATAACTTCCAAAGAATTAGGGAGGTAAAAGTGTTTGCGACAACATTTCTCACCAAGCCCTAACTCAATGGAAGC
>NZ_JACJIQ010000037.1:0-5343 GCF_014138425.1 Rufibacter ruber | reverse complement strand
CCCAATATAGCGGGGTGCCGCCTCAAAGGCAAGGGGGGGGTTGGCCCTGGCAGGGCTTAAACGCAGGGAGGCCCCTGCGGTTTCACCCGTGGGGCCTCTCAAGGTAAGGGGGTTGGCGGCTACCTACTCTCCCGCGTGTGACCGCAGTACCATCGGCTCGGCGGGGCTTAACTTCTCTGTTCGGAATGGGAAGAGGTGGACACCCGCGACATAGCCACCATTGTCTTGGGCCTTTCGGCTCGAATGGGGTCGGGGGGTGCTTTGACCATACTGGGCAGAGAGAGAGGGGAGGGTACGCGCCCTGCCTGGAAAGCTCCCGGGCAATTAGTACGGCTCGGCTATGGTGTTTCCACCTTTACACCTGCCGCCTATCGACGTGGTCGTCTCCCACGGCCCTTAAAGGGATTTCTCATCTTGGGGTGAGTTTCGCACTTAGATGCTTTCAGCGCTTATCTCATCCGAGCGTAGCTACCCTGCGCTGCGGCTGGCGCCACAACAGGCCCACCAGAGGCTCGTCCATCCCGGTCCTCTCGTACTAAGGACAGGTCCCCTCAAAAATCCTACGCCCACTACAGATAGGGACCGAACTGTCTCACGACGTTCTGAACCCAGCTCGCGTGCCACTTTAATCGGCGAACAGCCGAACCCTTGGGACCTTCTCCAGCCCCAGGACGTGACGAGCCGACATCGAGGTGCCAAACCTCCCCGTCGATATGAGCTCTTGGGGGAGATCAGCCTGTTATCCCCGGCGTACCTTTTATCCTTTGAGCGATGGCCCTTCCATGCGGAACCACCGGATCACTATATCCGCCTTTCGGCCCTGCTCGGCTTGTGGGCCTCACAGTCAAGCACCCTTCTGCTATTGCGCTCTGCGCACGGTTACCAAGCGTGCTGAGGGTACCTTTGAAAGCCTCCGTTACTCTTTTGGAGGCGACCACCCCAGTCAAACTACCCACCAAACAATGTCTCCCTCCAGGGATTAGGCTCCAAGCAACCCGAGGGTGGTATTTCAACGTTGACTAACCGACGCCTGGCGACGCCGGATCGCAGTCTCCCACCTATCCTACACACGAGTTACCCAGAGTCAATGTTAAGCTATAGTAAAGGTGCACGGGGTCTTTCCGTCCCGTAGCGGGTAATCGGCATCTTCACCGATACTACAATTTCACCGAGCTCACGGCTGAGACAGCGCCCAGATCGTTACACCATTCGTGCAGGTCGGAACTTACCCGACAAGGAATTTCGCTACCTTAGGACCGTTATAGTTACGGCCGCCGTTTACCGGGGCTTCGATTCAATGCTTCGCCTTGCGGCTGACATCCCCTCTTAACCTTCCGGCACCGGGCAGGTGTCAGGCCATATACCTCATCTCTCGATTTCGCATAGCCATGTGTTTTTGTTAAACAGTCGCCTGGGCCTTTTCACTGCGGCTTCTTGCATCGCTGCAAGGAAGCGCCCCTTCTCCCGAAGTTACAGGGCCATTTTGCCGAGTTCCTTGGCCGTGATTCACTCGAGCACCTTAGGATTCTCTCCTCGACTACCTGTGTCGGATTGCGGTACGGGTAGCGTGACCTTTAACGCTTAGCGGGTTTTCTAGGGAGCGGGATTAGGGCCACTATCCCCTCGCCCGGGGGCTTGGGGTACTATCGCGTTTCGTCAGGTCCGGCGTACTTCACTACCGGTCCTATAACTACGCGCTTCAACCTGGTATTCCGTCACCAGGCGGGCCTTTCACTTCTCCGTCACCGCATCGCTGGGTCACGCTAGTACTGGAATATTAACCAGTTGTCCATCGGCCTTAGCTCTCGCATCGGTCTTAGGACCCGACTAACCCTGATCCGATTAGCGTTGATCAGGAAACCTTAGTCTTTCGGTGTGCGGGTTTCTCGCCCGCATTATCGTTACTTATGCCTACATTTGCTTTTCCCGACGCTCCAGCACCCATTGCCAGGTACCTTCTCCGCCGACGGGAATGCTCCCCTACCACAGAATAAATTCTATCCGCAGCTTCGGTAATATGCTTGATGCCCGATTATTATCGATGCCCTGCCGCTCGACCAGTGAGCTGTTACGCACTCTTTAAATGAATGGCTGCTTCCAAGCCAACATCCTGGCTGTCTGGGCAGCTGGACCTCCTTTGTTCAACTTAGCATATATTTAGGGACCTTAGCTGGCGGTCTGGGTTCTTTCCCTCTCGGCCTGGGACCTTAGCACCCCAAGCCTCACTGCCGAGTATGTCTAATGGCATTCGGAGTTCGTCAGGATTCGGTAGGATTTGACTCCCCCTAGTCCTATCGGTAGCTCTACCTCCAGAAGACTCAACCTCGACGCTGCCCCTAAAGGCATTTCGGGGAGTACGAGCTATTTCTCAGTTTGATTGGCCTTTCACCCCTACCCTCAGGTCATCCAAATCCTTTTCAACGGAAACTGGTTCGGACCTCCACTGTGTGTTACCACAGCTTCATCCTGCCCAAGGGTAGATCACAAAGTTTCGCGTCTACCCCCCCTGACTGTGCGCCCTGTTCAGACTCGCTTTCGCTGCGGCTCCGTGCATCCATGCACTTAACCTCGCCAGGGAGGAGTAACTCGTAGGCTCATTATGCAAAAGGCACGCCGTCACCCCACTGAAGGGCTCCGACCGCTTGTAGGCGCATGGTTTCAGGTTCTATTTCACCCCCCTATTCGGGGTACTTTTCACCTTTCCCTCACGGTACTGGTTCACTATCGGTCTCTCAGGAGTATTTAGCCTTGCCGGATGGTACCGGCGGATTCAGACGGGATTCCTCTGGTCCCGCCCTACTCAGGATACCACTGGAGCTGGAAAGCTTACGCTGACGGGGCTGTCACCCTCTCTGGCCTACCTTCCCAGGTAGTTAAGCTTCAATTTCCAGTCTCGTGTCGTGGTCCTACAACCCCACGGTCGCCGTAACGACTGTGGTTTGGGCTCTTCCCCGTTCGCTCGCCACTACTTGGGGAATCATTGTTATTTTCTCTTCCTGCGGGTACTTAGATGTTTCAGTTCCCCGCGTTCGCCCCTGTAAACAGGTGACTGGTCTTCAACCAGCCGGGTTGCCCCATTCGGAGATCTGCGGATCGAGTGGTATGTGCCCATCCCCGCAGCTTATCGCAGCTTATCGCGTCCTTCATCGCCTCTGAGAGCCTAGGCATCCTCCATGCGCCCTTCTCTACTTTCTAGGCCGCATATCGCTATGCGGCGCGTACTCTTCTTTGTTTCTCTCTCTTCCCAGTATGTCAAAGAACCCCCCGCCAGGTAGCCCCCATATCGCTATAGGTGTTCCCTGGCATGTGCGGCACGCGCCCTGCCGGTGCGTGCCTGTGATCGCTGTGATCAGGTCAGTTGTGGAGAATAACGGAGTCGAACCGTTGACCTCCTGCGTGCAAAGCAGGCGCTCTAGCCAGCTGAGCTAATCCCCCATGTACTATGGTGTGGGCCTGCGTGGACTCGAACCACGGACCTCTACATTATCAGTGTAGCGCTCTAACCACCTGAGCTACAAGCCCTACTTTGTTAGCTGTAGGCGTCCGTACTGACCTAACCTTTAATAAGGTGAAGGGTTTAAGCAAAGGGATAGAGAGGAAGCGGAAACGGCGCCGGCGGTGCGTCCCCAGAAAGGAGGTGATCCAGCCGCACCTTCCGGTACGGCTACCTTGTTACGACTTAGCCCCAGTTACCAGTTTTACCCTAAGCCGCTCCTGGACGGTGACGGCCTTCAGGTCTCCCTGACTTCCATGGCTTGACGGGCGGTGTGTACAAGGCCCGGGAACGTATTCACCGCGTCATTGCTGATACGCGATTACTAGCGATTCCAGCTTCACGGGGTCGAGTTGCAGACCCCGATCCGAACTGAGACGCACTTTGTGAGATTGGCATCCCGTTGCCGGGTAGCGACCCTCTGTATGCGCCATTGTAGCACGTGTGTAGCCCTAGGCGTAAGGGCCATGATGACTTGACGTCGTCCCCGCCTTCCTCGCTCCTTGCGGAGGCAGTCTCCCTAGAGTCCCCACCTTGACGTGCTGGCAACTAGGGATAGGGGTTGCGCTCGTTGCGGGACTTAACCCAACACCTCACGGCACGAGCTGACGACAGCCATGCAGCACCTTGCTTTGTGCCCCGAAGGGAAGCCCCATCTCTGGGGCGGTCACGCGCATTCTAGCCTAGGTAAGGTTCCTCGCGTATCATCGAATTAAACCACATGCTCCACCGCTTGTGCGGGCCCCCGTCAATTCCTTTGAGTTTCACCCTTGCGGGCGTACTCCCCAGGTGGGATACTTAACGCTTTCGCTAAGACGCCGACAGTCTGTCGCCGACATCGAGTATCCATCGTTTACGGCGTGGACTACCAGGGTATCTAATCCTGTTCGCTCCCCACGCTTTCGTGCCTCAGCGTCAGTTACGGCCTAGTGAGCTGCCTACGCAATCGGAGTTCTTGAGGATATCTAAGCATTTCACCGCTACATCCTCAATTCCGCCCACCTCGTCCGTACTCAAGCCCCCCAGTATCAACGGCGGTTCCGGGGTTGAGCCCCGGGCTTTCACCGCTGACTTAAGGGGCCGCCTACGCACCCTTTAAACCCAATAAATCCGGACAACGCTTGCACCCTCCGTATTACCGCGGCTGCTGGCACGGAGTTAGCCGGTGCTTATTCCCCAGGTACCGTCAGTTCCCCACGCATGGGTGTTTTCTTCCCTGGTAAAAGCAGTTTACAACCCAGAAGGCCTTCATCCTGCACGCGGCATGGCTGGGTCAGGCTTCCGCCCATTGCCCAATATTCCCTACTGCTGCCTCCCGTAGGAGTCTGGCCCGTATCTCAGTGCCAGTGTGGGGGACCGTCCTCTCAGAACCCCTAGCCATCGTCGCCTTGGTGGTCCGTTACACCACCAACTAGCTAATGGCACGCATGCCCATCTTGAACCGATAAATCTTTGACCATACTCAGATGCCCTCATATGGTGTCATGCGGTATTAATCCGGATTTCTCCGGGCTATCCCCCAGTTCAAGGCAGGTTGCATACGCGTTACGCACCCGTGCGCCACTGGGCCCCGAAGGGCCCCGTTCGACTTGCATGTATTAGGCCTGCCGCTAGCGTTCATCCTGAGCCAGGATCAAACTCTCCATTGTAGTAGATTGTTTGACTGCTCTTCTTTTTCAATAAAGACAGTCGATTTTGTAAAGACATCGACCGCCGGTACGCTAATGTTTCCTAGACTCTACGGTAAACCGTATGTCTTTTCATTTCCTATCTATCCCATTCACTCAAAGAACCTTACCGCCGGACTGTCTCCGGCGATCTGCGGGGCGCCTCCCGCCCCGTCTCCCCCC
>NZ_JACJIQ010000036.1:0-5993 GCF_014138425.1 Rufibacter ruber | reverse complement strand
TCGCGGCCGACGTTCCATCTCTGCCTGCAACCGGTCAGCCGTCCGACGTGAAACTGCGTTTCAGTCTCCCAGCCGACCTTTTACACGAGGCCGTTGGCAATAATTAAATATAAAATTGTTATGAAAAGATTTTACCTGATTCCAGTTTTGTTGTTTTTAATCCTAGTGCTTTGTAGCTGCACAGAGGAAGATTTGCCTAAACCAACACAAAGTGGGGCTAATATGATTGCCTGCAAGGTCAATGGAAAACCTTGGATATCGGAAATCAAATCCCTTTTCGTAAACGGTGAAAAATTCTCAGTAACCTCTGGATATTACGAAAAACCTAATCGTTACTTTGTGCTTTGGGCTAGGCGGGTCAACGATGATGAAAATAGCAGTATACAATTAGCCATTGAAGATTTGAAAAGCACAGGAAGGCAGACATTTGAGGTAAATTCCAACCTTTACCCAGGGAACTATCCAACTAAGAACTATGGCTACTATCAGAACCGAGACAACAGAATGGATACGAAAAATTATGTGACTAACACTAATTATAAGGGTTCAATAAACGTCACCAGGTTTGACACCATCAATTATATAGTATCAGGTACTTTTGAGTTTACAGCAGAAAATCTGGATGGGTCAGGTGAGACGGTTAAAATATCCGATGGACGATTCGATGTGAAATATCGCTAATTAGCATATGTTGAAGAGTTAATTCTTTAGAAACCTGATATGTAAATAAAAATAACTATTGCCAACATTGTGCATAAGCCATGCTACGGCCGACGGCCTTGCACGCCTCATGCACGAGACCGTTGGCGGTCAGTCATAGAATAATATTCATTAAAATGGAAATACTATTAAGGGCAAAGAATTGGCAAATCTTCATCATTCTGTTGGTCGGAATGGCTCTATCAAACACGACCCTAGAGGGCGACCCGACGACTTCCATGATAATAAATTTGATTGGAATCCTGATTTATTTCATTTACCCGTTTGTTATAGGATACTTCTTGCAGGACTTTTTACCAAGGAAGGTTGAGGTAAACAATACCTTTTTCCAAATAAATTTCTTTGTCTGGATTGGAGGTTATCTAACCTTGATGATATTGTCGGACGGACAGGGAATGACTTTAACCGGCCTCGCTGCACTTCCTTTCTTCTACGTATTTTTTGCCTTTCTCTATTATCAAGCATTTCCAGCCAAAGTGTTGAAGTCTGTTGAGATGAAAAAGGAAGTAAGCCTTGGTGACTACTTCAGCGACTTCATACTAATACTTTTTCTGCCATTGGGAATCTGGGTACTACAGCCAAGAATCAATAAAGTTGTAGAAAAAGAGAAAGACGTAGTACAAGCATAAAAAAGACCGTCCGCCAACAACGCATAAACGCCAGCCTACGGCCGACGGCCTCGGCCGTCGTTTATACTAGTCCGTTGGCAAAAATTTTAGACACTTACAACAGACAAGAATTATGTTAGACAATTTATTTAACGGATTAAGGGAAGGTTATTTCCTGAATGAAAGATTCAATCAAGCTTATACCAACGATGTAACTTCAAGCATTATAGAATATCTTTTAACGGTAACAACTGCACAAAACCTTTTGGATTATAAAAATGGGGCTTATGTAATAAACCTTGAGTATGATGCAGACCTATTCTTTAAAAACGCTTTTTTTCCTTATAAGGAAATAGGAGACGGATTGTTCAATAATAAAACAATATCTCGACCAATTGTGAAAGGCCCAACACGACCAGGAAGAATAGATATTGGATTAACACTTGCAGACCAAACATATTACAGTCATTTCGCGAGTAAACATGGAATTGAATTAAAAGGAATTAATCCCACCACGGAATTAGTAATTGAAGATATCGATAGACTTGTAGAATCTATGGAAAATCAATTACAAGACTTTGAAAATTCAATTGAAAGTTGTTACTCAATTTTTGTAAAGAAACTTGGTGGAAATGTCCGTTTATCTAAAGCAGACAGCTTGATGAAAGCAAAAAACAAATTTATTACTGAACTTACTTCTGAAATATCACAAAAAATAAATTTTAATTCAACCCATTTTGAGATTTTTGACAAGGTTTTTACAATAAAATCGACAAATGATTATTCTGATTTATCAGAAGAAGACTTACAAGAATTAGATTCATCTGAAGTTGGTCGAGATACAAAAATTATTTTTGGTGTAGTGGTCAAGATATTTAGGAAATAAAAAACTTTTGCCAACATTGTGCATAAGCCATGCTTCGGCCGACGGCCTTGCACGCCTCATGCACTAGACCGTTAGCCAAAATTTAAAAAATGAAGAACTGCTCTTTCAGACTTGCAGAAAAAATTATCGGCTAGAGTAGCAAAAGCGGGAAAATAAAGAATCAGCAAAAGCTTAAATTACCTTTGCAAATGAAAGTAAGCGCCGCCCGACTTTGACCTGCAAACGTAGCAGAAGCCGCAAAAGTGGAATTGACGTTGCGTTTGCGCAAAAAGAATTTATCAGCAACGCGTGCAGTCCGACTTTCGGAATGCGTTTTCGGCCTGTTTTTCAGAAATTAAGCCAAAAACACGCGGACTGTAAAAGAATGAATTGCGCTCGGCAAGCTGTTTTCGGTCTCCTTTTTGAAAATCAGGCCAAAAACAGAAAAAGCCGTGCGTTCACCACAAAAGAAAAACTTTGGCTAACAAGAGCTAAACGTCATCTCGGCCGACGGCCTTCGCCGTCGTTTAGCCAAGCCGTTGTACATAATTTAAAATATATATGGCCTCAGGTTTTATTAAATTTAGAAATGGAGAAAGCTGGTATGCTAGGTGGTCAAGATATGATTGGGTTCTTGAAAGAATAATGCTTGAATTATGTGAAGATGGTAAAGAAGGAGAATTAAAAGCATGGATAGAGTCTTTGCTACCAGATGAAGATAGAGGAGATATAGAATGTGGTTGGAGCTTTATTAAAGCTACACCTGAAAGCGAAATGGTTACACGGATACTTGACACAAGATTAATGAAGGAAGAATATCAGCAGATTTTTTGGGAAGGTGCTAGAAGGGCAATGGAGAAAGAACCCGACAAGGAAGATGGTATTGGCTTTTTGATTAATCAACTTTATAAAATGTACGAAGAAAGCTTAAATGAAGAATATGTTCCACCAAAACCATTTAATCCAGAAGAAGACGATATAGAAGATTATCAAATAGGGCCAGGCTGGAAATAGAAAAACTATGTACAACATTATATAAACACCATGCTAGGCCGACGGCCTAGCACGTTGTTTATACTAGCCGTTGGGTGTCATTGTAAACATGAGTTCTAGCGGCGGCAAGCAAAAAAATCAGCTATGCCGACAAAAGAATCAGCAAGAATCGCTAAAGTAATTCAGCATAAGAATAGATTACTCTAACAAAAGAAATGAACGCCAGCCGACTTTGACCAGCAGATGTTGCAAAAGAGGAATTGACGCTGCGTTTGAGCAAAAAGAAATTATCAGGAATGCGTGCAGCCCGATTTCTTAAATGCGTTTTCGGCCTCGTTTTCCGAAATGAAGCCAAAAACGGACGACCAGAAAAAGTAAGAGAAGCTAAAGCAAGATTCGCTCGGCAAGATGTTTTCGGACTATTTTACTGAAAACAGGCCAAAAACAGAAAATAATAAATCAGTGGGCGGCGCAAGAAAAACAACGTCACCCAACATTGTGTAAAAGTCATCTCGGCCGACGGCCTTCGCCGTCTTTTACACGAGACCGTTAGCCAAAATTCATAGAAATAAAATAGATGTGTTATTCCGTTTACATAGGCACGACTGAAAAGCAAGAGGTTGGGAAATTTGTACCCAATGAAACGGATATCTATTTTGAAGAGCTTTCAGAAGAGAAAGAAAAAGGTATTCGACCAAAGTTTAAAAACCCGTTCCTGTATTATGTCGGTTCAGACACAAATTGCTCTTGCGGGTTAGTGTTCGACTCAGAAGAATTTGACAACCCCGAAGAGCAGGACAACAAAAAGTCACCGACAAGGCTACTGGAATTCATAAATAAGCGGACTGAAAAAGAAGATTTAGAATTATACTGTTGCTGGGACGGACAATGGGACGACCCAATAAAAGACAGAATAGAACTGGACATTAGAACAATATCGCTCGACAAAAACTACTTTGGCCCTGTATTGAATCAGTTCATTGTATTTAAGAGAAAAAACTAAAAAAGAACTTTGGCTAACAAGGCATAAACGTCAGCCTTCGGCCGACGGCCTCGCCCGTCGTTTATACTAGACGTTATGTGCAATTGTGAATATAGTTCGTAGCTGGCCATTCAGCGATTCAAAAAAAGTCAAAACAAAAAGTTGATTGAAAATTCTGGAGCTAAACCACCGAAAAAGTCCAGCAAAAGTTTTAGATTACCTTAGCAAAAGAAAGCAACAGTAGCCCGACTTTGACCGACAAATTTTGCAGAAGTAGCAAAAGTCGCAGAAGAGGAATTGACCTGGTGTTTGAGCAAAGATGGACGAAAAATGCTTGCAATGCGACGACTCAAAATGCGTTTTGTGCCTGATTTTTAGAAAATTGGTCAAAAACAGGGCGGATAAAGAATTTGGCAAACACTTCGTTTTGCGTTTTAGGCTTGTTTTTCCAAAAACAGGGTAAAAACAGAAAAGAAAAAACAGCAGCTTCGTCAAAGAAAACAACTGCACATAACAACAGCTAAACGCCAGCATCGGCCGACGGCCATCGCCGCCGTTTAGCCTAACCGTTGGGTGTCATTGTAAACATAGGTTCTTGCGTCGGCCAGCATAAAAAATCAGCAATCCCGACAAAAAAAATCAGCAAGACAAGCGGAAATATATCAGCAGAAGAATTAAGTTAGCTTAGAAAAAGTCAGGGAACGCCGCCCGACTTTGACCTGGGAAAGTGGCAAGATTTGCAGAAGAGGAATTGACGCAAAATGCGTGCAAAAGAATTTATCAGCAATGTGCGCAATCCGAATTTTTAAATGCGTTTTCGGCCTCGTTTTCCGAAATGAAGCCAAAAACGGACGACCAGAAAAGTAAGAGAAGCAAAAGCAGGATTCGCTCGGCAAGCTGTTATCGGGCTATTTTCCGAAAAACAGGCCAAAAACAGAAAATAATAAATCAGTAGGCGGCGCAAGAAAAACAACGTCACCCAACATTGTGTAAAAGTCATCTCGGCCGACGGCCTTCGCCGTCTTTTACACGAGACCGTTGGCACACATTTAAAATATAAAAATTATAAAAAAGCTACTTGCAACTATTCTAATCTGCCTTACAGGCATTTTCGGGCAAGCCCAAAGTGTTGCCGATAAGGAATATATTGCTCTGATTATCGATATTCAGCGGAATGATGACCTTCATCCAAGGGATATTTATTATTGGGTAGCAGAATCAAATAAAGTGAACGACGACCTTAAGTTTGATTTCTACCCTCTCTTCCTGAATCTCTTTTACTCAAGCAACTCTTATGACGACTGTTGCCTTGGCAAAGCATCTTCATTCTATACTTTCAATACAAGCTCTAGACTTGAATTCACTAAGGAATTTGAGAATAAGCAGAAAGAGTTTAGAGATTTTCTCAAGAATAATGGAAAGAGGATACAGACAATAAAAAAGGACTTCCAAAACGGCTTCAAGGAAAAGGTCACTATTTATGCCACGCCGTTTACAGCTAAATTGTGCCATTGTGAGGCAAGTGACGACAGGCACTTTCTATCTGTGTATCTGCCCTTTACTGATTTCAAGCCTAATTCCACTTTTTGGAACACGGGACTTTCTTCTAAATTATATACCGATTACTCACAAATGAATCCAAAGTATTAAAGTGTAAAAAGAAAAACGTGTGCCAACATTGTGTAAAAATTATGCGTCGGCCGACGGCCTTGCACACTTTTTACACGAGGCCGTTACCCGCAATTGATAAATTAAAAATCTGAGGCCGCTCCTAAAAAATCAGCGACTTAAGGAAGAAGAAATCAGAAAAGTTAGATTGCCTCAG
>NZ_JACJIQ010000035.1:0-7460 GCF_014138425.1 Rufibacter ruber | reverse complement strand
GCTCTTTTTGGCGGCAGGAATTGAAATCAACTTGAGAAAAGTGAAGAGGGATTGAAACAGGGCACTGTTTAACGCTGAGTTGTGCAACAGCTACTGTTGTTGTGTATAGTCATTTTACTTTAACCATATTGCTTTTATACTGAAAATCATTGTCACCGACGAATTTTGCTTCTTGTAAGTATGAATCTTTTTCAGTCTTCGTAATTCTTACTATCAAATCGGGAGTCGGTCTGTCTTTTGGTCTTGATGCCCAAAAGGATTCATTACCCTCCTTGAATATAAGTCTATATGTACAATCGTCTATCCATTCAATTTTTAGTGTGACTTTTACATTTCCATATTCTTCTATTTGGAGAGAGTCACTTCTAGTAATTTTAGATTTTATTACTCCATTTTCTACATTCTGGAATTTGCCAATTCTAAAATTTTTACAGTCGGATTGTGAATAAGCACTACAAGAAGTAATTAGTAGGCAAGCAAGGAGTAAATATTTATACATTATTTGTTTGATTTGATTATACACAACGGTTAGTATAAAAAACGTGCGAGGCCGTCGGCCGAAGCATGATTTTTATACAATGTTATGGCTTGGCCTTTTTAGATGATGGAGTAGCTCAATGTTATAGTCTGTAACTTTGATTCCAATTTCCTCTCAATCTGATATTCCCTATCCCGCAAATCTTCGCTTGTGAAATACACCACGTCGATTCCTACTTCTTCGTATCTGCCGAATGTTACTTTCTTTGAGTCGATGTCTTTCTTCAGCGCCTTGTAGTCAAATTCATTGTCAAGCACTTTTGCAATCCATAATGCTTTCTTATATACATTACCCCAATTTGAGTAGTCGGTCTTGTCGTTCCTTAGCCTGAACTCAGCTTCAACGACGAAGTGGCTGCACCCGCCCCTGTAAATCTGTAAAGTGTCGCCAGTCTCAAGTAGGAAAGTAGCTGTCCGTTTCCCGTAATCCCACTTATAACCTTTCAGTTCCTCAACATCTTTAAGGAATTCATCTGTCTGCGTTTCTTGGTCGAATACACATTCCTCAGGTGCTTCTTCTTCGGCGGGTGTTTCATTTGCAGCCAGATTTGATAAGTTATCCTTATTTGTTCCAAGTTTTTGTACCGTATCCACTGTTGGTATTTTCAAAGTTTCTTGAGCCAGTGGTATCGATTCACCTTCCTGTCTTGGGCTGCTGCAAGAGACAGTTAGAACTGCAATAAAAAGTTTGAATATATTTCTCATTTTTTTATTTAGGCTTGGCCATAACGTACTTGTGTAAACGGCGGCGAGGCCGTCGGCCGCTGCTGACGTTTACACGTTGTTGTGGTGTCGTTATTTTATTTTATTTATTGCCCATTGCAATTCATCTTGTTCAGCGCCATAAGCATCTAATTGACCGTAGTCAATGTAAGATGAAACATTGAACCCTTCTTCTATATCGTTGTACCAGATTACCTTTTTTCCTGCAATCGCTACGACCCAGAATCCGCCTCCCTCTCTGCCAAATTCTTCTTCCGTCCATTTTTCGGGTTCTATTGAGATTAATTCCCAAATCTGTTTCTGGATGTCCGACATTTTAGAGCTTCCTTCCCTTATTAGGGAGCTTAACTTATCTAATTCAATCGGCGTCCAATTTTCCATCGGTGATTTTAAAATTCTTGATAGGGTAAGAGCGTGTTAAGACTTATTCTTTATTTATAATGCACCACAACGTCTTGGCTAAACGACGGCGACAGCCGTCGGCTGGAGATGACGTTTAGCTGTTGTTGTATGGCGTTGTTCTTTAGCGGTTGCCACGCGCATTCCTCTTTTCTGTTTCTGGTCTGATTTCAGGAAAAGAGCCCGAAAACGCAAATCGAAGCTTTCTTCTTTTTCTTTGTCCGCCCGTTTTTGCCCTGATTTCGGAAAATGAGGCCGAAAACGCAATCCGTCGGTCTGCACGCATTGCTGATAAATTCCTTTTTGCTCAAACGCAACGTCAATTCCTCTTCTGCAACTTCTGCTCCGTTTGCTGGTCAGAGTCGGGCAGCGTTCATTAACTTCTGCTATGGTAATTCAATCCTTCTGCTGATTTCTTCTTTGGCTTTTGCTACTCTTGCCGATATTTTTTTTACGCTGGCCTCACCTAGAAGCTATATTCAAAATTTGCCACAACGGCCTCGTATAAACGACGGCCAAGGCCGTCGGCCGAAGGCTGACGTTTATACATTGTTAGCGGTAGTTTTTATTTCTGTGGTGACCACTTATGGCCACATTTTAAGCAAGAGATGATTATTTTTTTGGAGCCGATGAAACCGCCGAGCAGTCCAATCCCGCCTGTTAAGAGCGCGCCCGCTAAAGCCTTTCCAGCTCCAAAGCCTTTTCTGTTTGCCATTATATTAGTTGACTTACATTTTGGGCATTTTATTTCGTCCGATTGTTTTTCTTGAACTTTTACTTTAGGAGTAGAAGTCAGCGGTTGGGGAATGTCAGCACGCCAAGATGAACTGCAACTGGCACATTGTTGAGCTTTGTCCGTTCTTAGTTTGTTGTTGCAAATCGGACATATTCCTGGTGTTGTCTCACAATTGACACAAATGTTCTTGCCAGTATATTCATCTTTCTGGTACACATTCCGCTTTTCCTGGTTGCAGGTGTCGCAGATTTCCTTTTCTGGAGTTATAGTTAAAATCTCAGCTTCTGGTTGAATTTCAGTTTTACTTTCTTCCGTGCGATTAGTCGGAGTACCGCATTTTGAGCAAAATAAGTCCGATTCCCCGATTGCGTTGCCGCATTTAGTACAAAACATATGACTTTTTATTATTTAAATTACCGCTAACGGTCTCGTATAAACAGCGTGCGAGGCCGTCGGCCGATGTATGGTGTTTATACAATGTTACCTGCTGTTTTATTTCTTTATTCTAACAGGGGTCATAATTATTGTTTTGACTGTATCAGGAAGTTTTTGTTTAGAAATTTCATCAGCCAATTTCGTTAAATTAACATTTGACTCATCCAATTTCTTCCTAATACTTTGAAATTGGCTTTCGTCAATGGCTGTTGTTCCTTGATTCTGGGCAAAATACCATGATATTCCAATACTTATAGCTCCAATGAAAAGTGCTACTATAATCGAAATATTAGCTTTAAATAAAGAATTCTGAGCAATTTCCACATTTTGCTCATGTCGGACTTGTTCTAATGACCTATAACCCGCATTAACAAAATCAATTAAAGGCTGGTCAAGGACAATATCTCTAAATGAGTAGTCAACGAGTAAAGAAGATATATGCGGGTCTTGAATTTTATACGATATAGATTGATTTCCTGAAATCAATTGTCCGTACCTATTTGTAGTTGAGGTTTGCGCAACTTGGTATAGATACAGATAATCTTGGCCTTGAAGATATTGCAACAACCTGACATACTTCATAAGTATCAAAGATATCTCTTGTACTTTATAAAGGAGGTTAGTATTTGTAATAAACTTTGTATAATCGAATTTTACTTCCGCTGTTTTGTTTTTATAATCTAAGCATATGTCAATGTCTTGGAGATGCCTATCAACAATCGAAGCAAGATTGGTAAATTGGCCATTCTTATAATAATTGATAATAACAGTTAAAAAATCTTTCTCGTCTTGGTCTAATGTTCTCATTTATGATTTTAAATTGCAGGTAACGTCTCGTATAAACAACGGGCGAGGCCGTCGGCCGAAGCATGATGTTTATGCATTGTTGGGTGTAGAATTTTTTTAATTAGAGTAATACTTCATGTCCTGTTCAATTCTCTGCTTTTTATTCATTCTTCTCTCTTGAATCAGGATAGTCGCTCCATTCCTTGTCAAAGTATCTTTTTCTAGTGGCAAGTCAGTAATTTGTCCACCTTTGGAATATCCTTCATATTGGTCGTAAATCACTTCTAATGTGTCATTGCTTCTCCATTTTTGTATTATTAGTTCAGGAGGCAAACTAAATCTTGTTAATTCATCTTCAAAGTCGGCTTTTCTGAGTAGGGTTTGATATTGTCTCAGTCCACGGGCTCCTACATCTAAAGTGTAATAAACTACTGCTTTTGAACTATCGGGTGAATAGAGCAAGCTATCCAATTGTACCGCATTATTATTAAAGTAATGAGGATTCCAGTCATACCTACATGATTTCCAGATGCCCATGCTAAGTGCTACTAAAATCAAAACTGGAAGGACTTTTAGTAAAGCTTTATTCATCATTTAATTTTACACCCAACGGCCTCGTGTAAAAAGTGTGCTAGGCCGTCGGCCGACGCATAAATTTTACACAATGTTGGGCGTAGTTATTTTACCAAAACTTCCACCAAGGTTTTGTCTCGTTTTCTTTTAATTTTTTCAACTCTCCATTACCATCAGGAATCCAAATATCACTTGAACCACTCGCGTCAAAAAAACCAACATTGTGTTTTGCAGCTAATTCTACTGTCTTTTGATAAGCTGTTTCTGCTTGAGACCAGTTAAATGCCGCATAAATTACATTCTTTCCGATACTATAGTCCGTTTCATTCGGGCTTCCATTATCATCACTTGCGTTAGGTCCGTTTATATCAGGGAAGCTTTTTTGCATTTCTATATACCAATTCCGTAAATCATCGGAAGTATTTGATGGGTCATCATAACTGTGGTCTTCTGTCCATTCAGTTTGATTTTGATACCAATCCATAAATTCTTTTTTCCTTAACGGAGCGGCATCTTTTTGAAAAACCATTAAATCATAACTCATTCAAACTGTTTTTTTAATTACGCCCAACGTCTAGTGCATGAGGCGTGCAAGGCCGTCGGCCGTAGCATGGCTTATGCACCTTGTTATGGGTTAGTTTTTGTTTCAGTTCTTTTCTCTTTACCCATTAGGATTTCCCCATTCCCTTGTACTTTACCGCTCTTTCTAATAACTATCAATTCCCCGCTGTTGGGGATGGGATTGCCAAGCGTGTCACAAGAATATTCGTATCGGATGCTATCTACGCTGAGGATAGAAAAGTCTTTCTTTATTATTCCTGTCATTGTACATTCAACCAGTCCACAATCCGAGCCGCATGCGCCATTTATCAGGTCTTCTTGTCCAATAAGTTTCCCTTCTTTGGTATAAGTCGCTAAAACGGGGTAATGCTCTGAGGCGGGTTGCAGGAAAACCAAGGCGTAGTAATTGGAAGTGTCCGAGAGCATTCCCAAACAGTAGGTTTCATCGAAGAATTCTGCATTCGCAAACAAAGTATCTATTGAGTTCTTGTCCAGTTTCTGCAAGCCATTGTAATCCGCACTAGTTTCGCTGGTTTCTCTGAAGACGTATGGAAGACCGATAGGACTGAACTTCTTTAAGAATTCCCTGAAGAGTTCTGTGTTTGTCTTAGAAGTATTTTTTGAATCTATATCGCCTGTGTTTGCCTCAACTGATAATGTGCTCTTATCATTATCGCTTCTGCCACAAGATGCAGCAACCAAAACTAAAAGGGCAAAGATTATTTTTTTCATTTTTATAAATTACCCATAACGGCTCGTATAAACGACGGCCGAGGCCGTCGGCCGAAGGCTGACGTTTATGCATTGTTGTGGCGAGTTTGTTTTACTGCAAAGCCAGCCGATTTTTTATTCTCTGTTTTTGACCTGTTTTGCGGAAAGTAGCCCCAAAACAGCCTGCCGAAGTTTGGTCAGATTTCCTCCTATCCGTTTTTGAGCCGTTTTATGGAAATCAGGCCGAAAACGCTTTGTCCATCCGTCGGTTTGCACGCGTTGCCGATAAATTCATTTTCTCAAACGCTGCGTCAATTTTTTTTGCTAGCATTTTGCGTCAGTCCTTGCTCAAACGCTACGTCAATTCCTCTTTTGCGACTTCTGCTACTCTTGAATGTAAAAGTCGGGCGGCGTTTTCTTTCTTTTGCTAAGGTAACTTCATTCTTCTGCCGAATGCTTCTGCTACCTTAGCCGTTTTTTATGTCGGTTCTGCTACTCTTGCTGAGGTTTTTTTCTGCTTGCCTCACCTAAAAGCCATTATTCAAATTTGCCACAACGTCTTGGCTAAACGACGGGCGAGGCCGTCGGCCGATGCTGACGTTTAGCTGTTGTTGTATGGCGTTGTTCTTTACAGGTTGCCACGCGTTTTTTTTTATCTCTGTCCTGTTTTGCGTAAAGTAGCCCAAAAACATCTCGAGGAGAACCTCAACTTTTTCGTCCTCTTTTTCTAATCTTCTACTTCTGCAATACTTGGTAGATAAAGTCGGGCGCTGGTTTATTCTTCTTTTTCATAGGAATTAAATATTATAGAGTATCCATATTCACCTAATTCATGGAAGTATTGTTGATAGTCATCAGGTAAATCTTCTTTGGTGTCGAATGTAAAATATTCATCATCTATTTCTATAATTTCCCATCCATTCTCTTCTACATAATGCTTTGATAGCACCATAGCTCCATCATAATCTTTAAAGTCAAGCAAGACTGAAGCATAGGCACCAATTACTTTTCCAAAGAACTCTTCGTTTTCTTTTTTGGGCTGACAATGAATAACAATATGGAACATCTCAATTCTATTTCGCTTGTTTTATTGGTAAGTGAGCAATCTACTATCTAAGCCCGAAATTTTATTTTTACAATGCCATACAACGGCCTCGTGTAAACAGCGTGCGAGGCCGTCGGCCGAAGCATGTTGTTTACACAATGTTGGGCTTAGGTTTTCTTATTCATAGTTAGGGTTTTCCCATATTAAAAGCCAGTCAATTTTATTGATTTCTAATTTTTCTTCTTTATCTATTTTTACAAGTCTTTGCCCAAATTCTCTCAACTCTGCTTTTGCATTTTCTACAGCGATTTTTAGTGCCTGTAAATCGATGATTATTTTCTTATCGGGAAGGGACGGCTGAAATGGCTCGTCAAATTCTTCAACGGAGAAATCCATTGTAACAGAGCCTTGGCTAAAATAAGTTTGCGGTGCAGGGTGTCCCTCGTAATATGACTGCTTCCCCTCAGAAATACGTTCCCAATACTCGATGTCCGCCAATTCCCCGCAGCATTGAGGGAAAAATTTATCCTGTCCGTTTATTTTTAGTACATACCCGCCAAATAATGCGCTAACTTGAGACCTGTCATATTTTCCATCCCTAAAATCCTGAGTATGGTCTTTCACCAGCTTAGTCAAGTTGCTGTCGGAAATATCGCAAAGTCGGTATAGGGAAGAGCCAGGCAAGTAAGGAATTAATCTATCTTTAAAACCAGCTTTTAAATATGATTCTTCGTGATACTTGTCCCAAAGCTCTGAATTTTCCCAATACGGATACTTTTCAGGTACATCAATGCCTTGATTATTATATCCAATCTCTATTACAGGAATCAATTCAACTTTCATATTTTAACTTAAGCCCAACGAACAAGGCTAGAAGGCGTCCTGCACGCATTGTAGAGGTTGGATGCCTTCTAGGCGTAGTTATCCGCAGTTGTTTTTCCTTTTTCAGGTACT
>NZ_JACJIQ010000034.1:0-8885 GCF_014138425.1 Rufibacter ruber | reverse complement strand
GCAGAAGTGCAGGTCGCGCAAGAAAAAACATGAACTAACAACGCATAAACGTCACCTTGGCCGACGGCCTGCGGCGTCGTTTATACCAGTACGTTGGCGGTAATTAAAAAAAGAACAAAATGAAGATGTACATATACGAAGAAGAAATCTTCTATCCAGGAAAAGACATCTTCATCGATAGTACCGCTGATAATGAAAACGCAGTTGTTTTTGAGGACAATGAAGAAACTGGATACTTCTATGCTGTAGAAAGAAGTGATGGACTTGAAATATTAGATGCGCTTCATATCTATAATGTCAAAAACATTGTTGACAAAGACAAGCCCTCGACCTTAAAGATATTGTGGAGTGAAGATGAATCAATTGCATTGCTTTCTATCAATGACTACTATCATGCTCACTTCGACTTTAAGAGCAAAGCAGGCTATTGCAGAACAGGATTTCCAGAAAACGGTTCCTGGGCAAAAGTAAAAGAACGGGAACTAACCGACGACTTATTAGAATCAATAAGCAAAAAGTAAAAATAACTCCCGCCAACATGGTGTAAACGGCATCTCGGCCGACGGCCTTCGCCGCCGCTTACACTAGCCGTTGTGTGCAATTTTGAACAAATAAAATGTGGGAACCTATTTCAGAATTTGAACTACTTGATGAAATCCAGAAAACTGAAACTGAATTAAATGGAGAATTATGGAATTTTTGGCAATTAATAAAAATAGAACCTGAAAAGTGGGCAGAGCATGAATATGGACAAGAAGGCGGTGGATTTTGGGTAGTTGGCATTTGTGGAAAAAAAAGTAATTTGGTATAATGACATTGAAGATGGATTCAATATATCAGATTATAAAAAATACGGAATTATTGCTGGCTATTACTGCAACCAGGATGAATTAAATTGGGCAGTTATCCGTTTATTCGACCTTATCAAATTTGGAGGTGACATAATTGGGCAAGCTGGACCACCACAACCTTTAAAATAAAAAACTACACACAACAACATGTAAACGTCAGCTTCGGCCGACGGCCTCGCCGTCGTTTACACAAGTACGTTACCCGCAATTGAAAACATAGCTTGTAGCTGGCCACTCTGTGATTCGCAAAAAGTCAAAAGCAAAATTTGAACATGAATTCTGGGGCCAAATTCTTAATTTAACTCAGTAAAAGAATTAAATTACCTCAACAAAAGAAAGCAGGCGTACCCCGACTTTATCGGCTTGCGATGCAGAAGAGGAATTGACGCAAAATGCATACTTTTTAAGTGCGGTTCATACCGGCCGATGGCCACCGTTTTTGAGCCGGTTTTGCGAAAGCAAGCCAAAAACAGGCAACACCGACTTTGACCGGCAAAAGCAGCAAAAGAGAACTCGCCAAAAATATGAGCGGTTCGTACCGGCCGATGGCCAGCGTTTCAGGGGCGTTTTTAGGAAATCAGAGCAAAAACAGAAATAAGGATAAAGCAACAAGAGAAGCAGAAGCAAGAAAACAACAGCGGGTAACAATGGCTATACGGCAGCTGGGTTTTCCCCCGGCCGACGTTCCATCTCTACCTGCAAGCGGCTAGCCGTCCGACATGAATCTCCGATTCAGTCTCCCAGCCGACCGCATAGCCGAGCCGTTAGGTGCAATTGTGAATATAGCTCGTAGCTGGGCAATTGGTGATTGGCAGAAAGTCAAAAGTAAAAGTTGAACACAAATTCTTGGGCCAAAAAGCTAAATAAACCTAGAAAAAGAATTAAGTTACATTAGCAAAAGAAAGCAAGAGTTCCCCGACTTTATCGGCTGGTGTGGCAGAAGTGGCAAAAGAGGAATTGACCTTGCGTTTGAGCAAAGATGGACGCAGAATGTTTGTAACGCGACGACGCGCAAGCCTGCAAACAGAAGACCTGAAATGCGTTTTCAGCCTGGTTTTGCAAAAACGGGTCAAAAACGGGACGAATAAAGAATTCGCCTAACTCTTTGTTTTTGCGTTTTGGGGCTGTTTTTACAAAACAGGCCCAAAAGAGAAAAGCAAAAAGTAGCAGCTTGGTCAAAGAAAAAAACAACTGCACCTAACATTGTGTAAAAATCATGCGTCGGCCGACGGCCTAGCACACTTTTTACACGAGGCCGTTGGCACACATTTTAAATATTAAAGAAATAAATGGGTTCAAACTTATTTGTTGAAGGGCTTCCTGACCCCTGGGTGATTAAAATCAGGTTTCCAAAACCAATTGACGATTTTAATGAGTTGAGAGAGTTTTCTCAAGCCTTAATTGATATTGACAACTTCTATATTAAAGATTGGCCAGAGCACTGGGATGGATTATATCCCCGATATCGAAGACGTAGGAGGACTAAGATTATTACATTGCGTGTAGCTTCTCCACCAGAAATCACAATTTTATGTGACCCAGCATGGCTTGCTGTATTAATTGCATTGTTAGCAGGCTATAAACAAATGAAAGATAATGTAGGAGAAATTGGCTCAGATATTTCAAAGCTATTAGATAACGTAAGAGGGCTTACAAGGCGGGAGTTAGAACTTCTCCAAATTGCTATTACTTTAACACTTGACCAAAATCTTGGGCAAATTGAAAAAAATGGCCTGCGCATAGTTAGAATTATAAGAAGGATTAGGAAGGGTCTTATAAAAGAAGAAACTGATAGAAGTGACAGCAACGGTCTCGATGAAAAAATTGATATAGAAATAAAAAAACTTGATGATTGGCTAAGATAAAAAACGTGTGCCAACATTGCATAAACATCATGCCACGGCCGACGGCCTAGCACGCTGTTTATACTAACCATTGGCTGTCATTGAAATTAGATTGAAATATGAGAGTGTTACGTAGGAGAATTGGAGGCATTACTTCTCCGATAAGTCAAAATGCTATTGAGGACTACTTGCGTCATGTGCAATTCACTCCCGCTGTTAACCTTGAAACAATTTCAAACCCCTTTATAGTGCATTTGTCAAATACCTTTAACGGTGACCCTGTTATATGTAGATTCACAACTGATAACCCTGAGAGATTAAAACTTTGTTTTGAATGGTTTGGATTTGATGACAATAAACGTTACTACAATAAAATCAATAGGTTTATTTTCTCATTGCTGAATAACGAGACATTAAAATCCATATCCGATATAGAGGGCGAGACTGGGTTTGCGCACCTGAATGAACATTTTGGCAATGTTGAGAATTTTGAAACAATTGATTTTGAGGAGGTAAGTCCTTTTGTTTTTGACGGAGAACTTGCAGAATATGCATTAGGAGGAAGTTTATATGACAATTGGAAACTTGACACCATAACAACTAAGTTGATGGCTGGCAACTTTGCAAATCAAATCTTAATGGGACGTTATGATGATTTCAGAATTTACAGAACTCAAAAATGTTGGAACGATTATTTCTCCGACTTCATAGCCTATTTCTTATTTGATTTAAAAAAGGGAGAGTTATGGATATTCTCAATATCTGATTACGACTAGTAAAAACAACGTCAGCCAACATTGTGCAAACACCATCCTTCGGCCGATGGCCTCGCACGCTGTTTGCACGAGACCGTTGGGTTAAATAAAAAATTATAATATGACAGAATTTATAAAAAAATCAGTTCCATTCTATTTATCCTTCTTGCTGTTGGTTTTTATTAGCTGTGATAAGGATAAAGACCCTACTAAAAACTCAAAGTTACCAGAAGCAACCCAATTAGGGAAGAACACAATTGGGTTTACCCTAGAAAATGAAGAAGTATGGTTTCCCTACAATAAGTGCGGTCTTATGCTAGACCCGTGCGGGAAATATTCAGCAAGAGTAAGTTACCCAATGGCAAGCCGTGATGGTATTGATTTTAGCTTTTCTAGGGACAATGGAAAAGGGATTTCCTCTAGCTTATTTTTCTCAACAGCCTTGGCAGGAACTATTACTAGCACAGGCAATAAAATTGATTCGCTTGGCGTGACATTCTTGGAATTCGATAATGGCAGTATGGTAGAATATGGGTTCCCACTGGTTGGCAGCCATTTCACGGTTACAAAATTTGATAAGGTTGCTCAAATAATCTCTGGTGAATTTCATCTTGTCCTTAAAAAATATAGGAGTAATGAAATTATTACCCTTAGCAACGGGCGATTTGACTTCAAGTTCCAAGCATGTGATTGTGACTAATTTTATCTGGAAATCTAAAGAATTACTTAACCCAACACTGTATAAAAGTCATCTCGGCCGACGGCCTTCGCCGTCGTTTATACTAGCCGTTGGCAGACATATAAAATATTAAAATGAAGATTATATTACTTCTATTACTAACCCTTTCAATCAATACAGCTATTGCTTGTTCTTGTGATAGGTCAACAATATTAGAGAATTTCAAAGGCTCTGATGTTGTATTCAAAGGAAAAGTAACTGATGTCAAAGAAGTAAATACCAAAGAAAAAACGACCTCAGGCCAAACAGTTGATTACAAGCGTTATGAATTCAAATTTAAAATCAAGAACAGGTACAAGGGATTAAAAAGTAAAGAGCCAGTAACAATTATAACAACAGGTGGCGACTCTGATTGTGGTAACTACTTCGACCTAGGGAAAAGTTACATTGTTTATGCCTATAAAGAAGATTTGATGCTTAGCTTTTCTTTAATGGACAAAAAAACGGACGAGTACCTAAGCACAAACTTATGTACCAAAACTAAACAGGCGTATCCGTGGACATTCCTTGAATCTCTTGTTCTTGATATACTTTAATAGAAATACGCCTGCCAACCTTGTATAAACACCAAGCCACGGCCGACGGCCTTGCTCGTTGTTTATACTAACCGTTAGCGGTAAATTATAATAATGAAAAATAAAGGATTCTCAATCTGTTTAATACTCATTGTCACTGTCCTATCTTCCTGCAAATCAAGTTTATTAGGTAAGAAAATAGATAAGCTTGATTGGATGCATCCACATCCGAATTACGACAGCCTGCAAATTGAAAACAGACGAATTGGCAAAAACTATTTGGTTGTTGATAGCTCTTACAACTCTGACTTTAACTACAAGATGCTAAACGCAATGGACAGCCTAATTGAAGCTTCTAGAAAATGGCCTGACGCAGACAGGTTTTTCCTTCCAGTACCAGGCAAATATAAATATTATAGGTTTAATGCAAGGTTCAAGGGCGTATCTTACGACAACTCAATCAAGGACTTCAATGATGTACTAATAATCAAAACGGATAGTGTAAATACCATTATCGACGCATATCAATACACTCTAGAATGGGCAGAATACCCTTTCACGACCGATTTGTACAGAATTTCAAACAACGCAGTGCGGTTAGTAGATAAATTGAATGTGGATTCACTAAGAATGGGAAAAATCACCGACTATGAAAATGGGAAGTTGCTGAAAGATAATGGGATTATTTTTCTAAAACCAAAGAAATAGAAAAAGTAAAAAAGAAAATCTACCGCTAACATTGTGTAAAAATCATGCGTCGGCCGACGGCCTAGCACACTTTTTACACTAGTCCGTTACCCGCAATTGAAAAAATAAAACTCAACTGTCACAGCATAAAATTTATCAGCTAGAGTAACAGAAGAGACTAGAATCATCTGCAAGAGAATCAGAAAAATTTAGTTAGCTTAGCAAAAGAGAGCAAACGCCGCCCGACCTTTACCGAAAGAGTAGCAAAAGTCGCAGAAGAGGAATTGACACAATATGTGCGCAGGATTATTTGCGGCTCATACCGTCCGATGGCCACCGTTTTTGAGCCTGATTTGCGAAAACAGGCCAAAAACAGGCTATACCGACTTTGACCGGCAAAAGTAGAAGAAGAGAAATTCGCCAAAAAAGTAAACTTGCGGTTCTCACCGGCCGATGGCCAGCGTTTCAGGGCCGTTTTTAGGAAATCAGGGCAAAAACAGGAATAGGGATAAAGTAGCAAGAGAAGCAGAAGCAAGAAAACAACAGCGGGTAACAATGGCTATACGGCAGCTGGGTTTTCCTCCGGCCGACGTTCCATCTCTGCCTGCAAGCGGCCAGCCGTCCGACATGAATCTCCGATTCAGTCTCCCAGCCGACCGCATAGCCGAGCCGTTGGCACAAATTTAAATGAAGAAAGAACACAAAATCATACTGGACTTGATTAAAGCCTTCTTAGAAGAAAATCCGAACCAGAGATTTGGGCAAGCTTTATTTAACCTATCTATCTATCAATCAATTCAATGAGGTTCCCGACCTAAATCAATCCACTTTACGGGACATCTACAATGATAAAGACGAGGAAATAATTGAAAGAATAAATGCTAGACAATCCTGGCTTTCATTTCAGAAAAAGGTAACTGAAAAAGTTAGGAAAATTCATGGATTAGAGGGAATGACAGCCAATGAAAGAATGGCAGCAACAGGACTGTTAACGGATTTTGAAGAACTTAAAGCGAAAGACAAAAAATATGCTCGGTTTATTTTAGAGTCATTAAAAGTGGACGAGCAGTCAATTCAGAAGATTCTAAAATAAAAACTTGTGCCAACACTGTATAAACATCATGCCACGGCCGACGGCCTTGCACGTTGTTTATACGAGACCGTTAGCTACAATCTTAAATATGAAAAATGTTTAACTGGCTATTTGGTAAAAAGCAGAAGCAACTAACCAAATTTGAATATTATGAAAAGTGGGACTTTTACGGACTACTTGACGACCTTCATATAGCCGAAGAAATGCTTAAGAATAAAAATAGCGGATATTCGGGCGAGTTTGACTCAGTTGAGCAATTCAGGGAGGCTTTAGAAGATGAAATAGACTGGATTGAATACAACAATAAAACCGACTTGACGCAAATCCACCAATGGTTTTTACCAACAGGAGTTTGGGATGATTTTGCTGGGCCAGATGGATTGGAACTTGGCAACCGAATTTCTAAAAGGACCTCAAAGTGGATAAAAGGAACAGCAGAAGAAAGAAAAAGACAGTAGCTAACAAGGCATAAACGTCAGCCTTCGGCCGACGGCCTCGCCCGTCGTTTATACTAGCCGTTATGCCTCATTTTAAATAAAATGAAAATATTCCCAACTAACAATTATACTGTTGAGCTAAACGACGATAGTTCGTTAGCATTAGATAACCTTAAGCAAAACACCAAACTCACCGATTCACTTGTTTCGGAATTGACTCAAAAGGCATTCATTGGCCAAGTTCAAGAAAGTAGGTTTAAAGTGATTTCCTCAGCTCCTGGATATGGAGCACTTTGTGTTTTGACAGGTGATTTTCAAGGCAAAGAAGGGATAATTAATATTAAAATACATACTGCATTCAAAGTGCTTTCCTTGGTTCTTATGATTCTACCGATTATTCTAGTTGGAGTTACCCTCGCGACCAAAGAGATAGAATACCCAATTGGGTTTATCGTGCCAATATCAATGACAATCATTTTTGTCAGGTTTGGTTTATTGGGGTTAGGGTTTCGGACCGTTTCAAACAATAGTATGAACAGGTTAAGAGAAGTAATTAAAATGCGTGAAATAAAAAACGTGGCATAACAACACCTAAACGCCAGCCTTGGCCGACGGCCTCCGCCTTCGTTTAGCCTAACCGTTGTGCATAATTAATAGAATAGATGAAAATAGGTCAAGTAAAGTTCTTCAATACTGAAAGAGGATTCGGATTTGTAAACTCTGAACAGACTGATTACTTCCTTCATTTCTCTAAATTGAATAAGTCATCTATAAAGGAGGGCGACTATGTGTTGTTTGAATATAGAGAATCAAGAAAGAATGCTGGTAAATATGAAATAATTAACTTAGAATTAATAACAAAAGAAAACTCATTATTACTGCTATCTAAAGTTGAGAATAAGTATAAAAAGATTCTATATAAACTTTTTCCAATATTGTTAGATAAATTAGCAAATGAAGAAGTTGATAAACTTACAGAAGATATACACAATGAAGTAGAATCTAAGGTTAACGGCTTTAATTTGTTAGAATTTATAGACAAAATAAGTACTAGGATTGCAACTGGAAAAACTAAAAAACCTGGAGATGATGATAGTTTCTGGGCTTTGATTGTTTCTGATTTTCCGAAAACAGAAGATGCCTATTTAAATAGCTTAAACCCTAGGTACTGTGAAGAAACTTACAGAGATAGGGGATTTTATAGTTGTTACTCAATGGAAGATGACTATAATAGAGCATATAGAGCAGGTGACGAAGAGAGACTTCCAGAGATTCAATTTTTATTAAAAGAAACTTTTAAGAATAAATACAAATCTAATGAGCATTATTCATTCTTACTTGATGATATCAAAAAGCAGCATCTAACGAAAATCAAGAAGACAATACTAGAAGAATAACTATGCACAACAACACCTAAACGTCATACTACGGCCGACGGCCTTGCACGTCGTTTAGCCTAACCGTTAGCTGTTATTGTAAACATGGCTCCGGCATCAGACTTCAGTTAAAAGGAAAAAAGCAAAAGTTTAAATCGACGGCAAATTCTGGATAGAAATCTCAGAATAACTCAGCAAAAGATTTAAATTACCTTGGCAAAAGAGAGCAATCGTACCGCGACTTTAACCGCAAAAGTAGCAGAAGTCGCAAAAGTTGGAACGGACGCAAAATGCCTGTTCAGCAATGCGTGTAAGCCGACGGCTAAAAAAGCGTTTTCGGCCTCGTTTTCGGAAATGAGGCCAAAAACGGACGGGCAAGAAAAGATTTGATTGCGCTCGGCAAGCTGTTTTCTGCTTGTTTTTCTGAAAGTAGGCCAAAAGAAGAAAAGCAAAAAGTAGCAGTAAACGCAAGAAACAACAACAGCTAACAAAAGTAGCTGTTGCACAACTCAGCGTTAAACAGTGCCCTGTTTCAATCCCTCTTCACTTTTCTCAAGTTGATTTCAATTCCTGCCGCCAAAAAGAGCA
>NZ_JACJIQ010000033.1:0-13707 GCF_014138425.1 Rufibacter ruber | reverse complement strand
TTTTTCGTCTTTTGAAATCGAGGAATACCGTAGTAGCATACAAGGAGAAAGCCTCGACCAAACTTATAGTTCCTTATTCTATATAACCCCTATTAAACCAAACTGAATTATATCAAAGCATTTCATACTGCCTAGAATACCTACCGGGTTGATAGTTGCAGAAGAATTTATGGATGAACAGCGCCGTTTACAGGAACTTTATGAGTATAAAATTTTAGATACTCCGCCAGAAAAAGAATTAGATGAATTAGCGCAAATTGCCTCAGCCATCTGTGACACCCCCATCTCCCTGCTCACCTTCATTGACAAGAACCGGCAGTGGTTTAAAGCAGAAATGGGAATGGGCTTTAAGGAGACGTCAAGAGAAGACTCTTTCTGCCGGCACACCCTGCACCACCCCACTGAAGTACTGGTGGTAGAAGACCCGCTCCATGATGAAAGGTTCAGAGAAAATCCTTTAGTGCTTGGGGGCACCCATATACGTTTCTATGCAGGGGCACCCTTGGTGACCCCCAGCGGCCATGTACTGGGTACGCTGTGTATCCTGGATAACAAACCCAGAAGAATCACTGAAAGTCAGAAAAAAGCATTACAACTCCTGGCCAAAAAAGCCATTGATTACCTGGAAATCAGAAAGCTAGTAGTAGCACAGGGCACCGCCATCGGTTCAAACGCAGAACGGCTCAAGAAGCTTACAGACTGTGTGCCGGGGGCTATATATCAGTTTGAGATGAACCCGCAGGGGAAATTCTCCTTCCCATTCATTAGCAAAGGCGTTCAGGATATTCACCCCAGCCTCAGTCCTGAGAAACTTATGGCCCACCCTGACTTAATTTTCACAGTGATTCACCCAGAGGACATCACTTTTGTACGCCAAAGTATTCACGAGACCTTCAGCAACCCGCAACTGTGGCAATCAGAATTCAGGGTCATGGGGGAGAGCGGCAAAACCCTCTGGATCTCCGCTAGCTCCCAGCCCGAAAAGAAAGAAGATGGCACCGTGGTCTGGCACGGCATCTTCCGGGACGTCACGGACAAGAAAGAATACACCCAGGTGCTGGAGCAGATTCTCTTTGACATTTTACATGTCATGCGCAGGCCGGTGGCCAACATGCTGGGGCTTACGTCTGCCATTCTGGAAAACAACATGGAGGGCACTACCCTGCAAGAGTATATGGGCCACCTGAAAAAAGTGTCTGAAGAAATGGATACGTTCCTCAAGAAACTCAATCAGGACTATTCGGCCATACAGGCCAAATCAAAGGGGCCTGCCTGATCTACCACCCAGACCAAAGCAGAACTGGAGGCGCGGGGCGTAACCGGGCAGCAGCAACAGCGCCAACCAGCACGTTGGCGAACAGCCCAATTGAAACACCGGCAGCAGGTGCCGGAACGAAGAGCCGTGGCGGGTACTAGTATTTAGAACTCTTGATTGCTTAAACCTCTTGTCCATGGCCTTCCACCTGCCTTGTGTCCTTGTCAGGGATGGCCGCCCGTTTGCCTTGGCCGCTTCGCCCAACACATCAAAAGAAGAGGCCTGGCTGAAAGAGAGGGAGGCCACAGATTTTCTGACTTGGTAAAAAGCCACTGCGGCGAAAGCAAAAGCAGAAACGACAGCTAGCGAAATACTTCAGCCGTACCCCTCTTATTCAAAAGGCCGCTTGCTTTTCCAACGCCCATTACATTCTCACGCATCCCTACCGGAGGACCAAGGCCGTTGAAGAACCATTGGCTTACGCGATAGGAATGGAAAATTGATTCTGGGAAATGCGTCACTCAGCACGAGTAAGTCAGCATGCGTCATCATCCCCCTACCCCCTTCAAAAGGGGGACGGTATGCGTGCAGTTAATGGAAAAAATTCTGGGGCAAGCCGCTGTGGGTTGCGCTAGTAGGAGAAACGCGAAAAACCGCTATCTTCATGCCTGTACCAGCTCCTTGTCCATGCAGCCCTTTTCTAAGTTTCTTCGGCTAGTTTGCCTTCTTTCCCTTGCCTCGGCTACGCTTTCCTCCTGCCAGCTGGGGCGCTTTGTCTTCTACAACTTCGCTAACATCACTGACTACAAAATATTCCCCTCCCGGCCCTTGACAGCGAGTGCGCAGCCGTTCCGGTTTCAAACGGCAACCACGCCCAGAGCCCCAAAAAAACTGGGTCCCACAGGGAAGGAGGCGCCCCTGGATCAGTACCTGGCAGACCGCGAAACCGTGGCCTTTCTCATTATCCAGAATGACACCATTCAGTATGAGCAGTACTTCAACGGCTATGAGCAGAGCAGTATAGTGGCTTCGTTTTCCATGGCCAAGTCTGTGACGTCTATGCTCATTGGCACGGCGGTGGAAGACGGACTGATCAAATCTGTGGACGAACCCATCACCCACTACCTGCCGGAGTTGAAAAAGAACGGGCTGGAGAACGTAACCATCAGGCACGTGCTGCAGATGACCAGCGGCATTGAATTCAATGAGAGCTACGTGAACCCGTTTGGGGATGCCGCCAGCTTTTACTACGGCCGCAACCTGCGCCAATACGTGAACAACATGCAACCGAAGGCGGCCCCGGGGCAGGGGTTTGACTACATCTCAGGGAACACGCAGATCTTAGGGGCCATTCTGGACAAAGTGGTGGCGCCCAAAACGGTAACCCAATATTTGCAGGAGCGCATCTGGCAGCACCTGGGCATGGAATATGACGCCAGCTGGAGCCTGGACAAAAAGAAAGACGGCCTGGAGAAAACCTTCTGCTGCCTCAACGCGCGCGCCCGCGACTTCGCCAAACTGGGCCGCCTGTATTTAAAGCAAGGCAACTGGAACGGCAGGCAGGTGGTGCCCGCCCAATGGGTGAAAGAATCTACGCAGGTAGACACTGCCCAGGGCAGCTCGGCAGGCTACCAGTACCAGTGGTGGCTCCCCTCCCGCTCCGGTGATTTTATGATGCAGGGCATACTGGGGCAGTTTGTGTACGTGAACCCCATGAAAAACCTCCTCATAGTGCGCCTGGGCAAAGACTACGGTAACACCAACTGGCCCCGGTTTTTTTCAGAACTGGCCGCGGTGTATTAACAATTTCTGTTTTGGGGCTGTTTTTGGGAAATCAGCCCCAAAACAGCTGCTCCCTTTTGCAAGCCGGCCCATGCCATTGAAACTTTTGTAAGTCTAACATTTACCTGGTTCAAGCAGCCTTCTGTCTGGCACCAGCAGACGCACGCGCCAGAGCCAAAAAGGAAATGGAGCAGCTGGTTCTTCACTCAGCTTCTGTTTTGGAGCCGTTTTTCATAAATTAGCCTAAGAGCCTGTTTAAATTTTGGTTTTGCGAGCGAAAATGGGGAGCGAAAGGTTCTGACGAAGCGTTTTTTGAGCAGCTTAGCAGCGCTATGGTGGGAGAAAAAGGCAAAGTCAGGTTCTTTTGATACCCATTTGCAGCAGAAAAGACAACTTTAAACAAGCTTTAAAACCAGCAACACGAGTAAACGCTTGCGCCACCTTTCTGTTTTGGCGCTGTTTTCAGAAAAACGGCGCCAAAACAGAAAGGTGCTCTTCCTGAGCATCCGTCAAAAAAATCAAAAAAGTTTGCCCACACTGTCCAAAATAAGTCTACCTGCTTGTCATAGACCAAAACATATATAACCTAAACCCATTCGTATGAAAAAATATCTGTTACTGCTGTATGACAACGTAGACACGCTGCAGGAAATGGACCCGGAGGAAATGCAGCGGCTGGTGCAGGCGCACATGCAGTGGACCCAGAAACTGGCCCAGGCCGGTCACCTGCAGGGCGGCGACGGACTGGAGGAAACCGGCGCGTACATCAAAGGCAAAGACGCGCTGGTCACAGACGGCCCGTTTATTGAAACCAAAGAGATGATTGGCGGCTACTACCTCCTTCAGGCCGAAAACCTGGAGCAGGCGGTGGCGATTGCCAAAGAATGCCCCTGCCACCTGTGGGGCGGCACCACTGAGGTGAGACCCGTCATGGACTATGCCCCACCCGCTTAACCTACCTTCGGCCGCGCCGAAATTCACCCCTGAACACCTCTTCCGGGAAACCTACGGAGAGGTGTTCTCCCTCTTGTACCGCCGCTACGGCGCCGCCCACCAGCAAGACATTGAAGACGCGCTCCAGGAGGCATTTTACGCTGCGTTGAAGGTGTGGCCCACCAAAGGGCTCCCAGAAAAGCCGCAGGCGTGGCTCCTGAGGGTGACGCATAACAAGCTGCTGAACCACCTCACCCGCAGGGCGGTGCACCAGACGGCGGTGCAGCAGCTGGAGCTTGAAAAGGACTGTTTCGCCCCGGGCGAAGATGAAACCCGTGACAGCCAACTGCAGCTGCTGTTTGCCTGCTGCCATCCCCAACTGACTTCTTCGGCGCAGCTCATCTTCTCCCTCAAACATCTGGGCGGCTTTGGCGTGGAGGAGATTGCGCAGGGGCTGCAGCAAAGCAAAGACGCGGTCTACAAAAGCCTGCAGCGCAGTAAAAAGTTTTTCCAGCATCTTTCGCCAGATTTCATAGAAATAGATATTCTGGCTTCGCCCGAAAGGCTCCAGAATGTGCTGCATGTGCTGTACCTGCTCTTTAATGAAGGCTATGACTCAACCCGGGGCACCAGCCTCCTGAACCAGGAAATCTGCTATGAAGCGCTCCGGCTCACCCACCTGCTGGACCAGCGCTTCGCGGGCAAAGAACTGCCGGTGCGGCACTTGCTGTCACTCCTGTATTTCCACCTCTCGCGGTTTGAGACCAGGGTAGACGGGCAGGGCCGCTTTGTGCCGTTGGCCCGGCAAGAGCGTGCGCAATGGGACCGGCACCTGATCAGGCGGGGGTTCCATTTCCTGCAAGACGCTTTTCCGGCCAAGGTGAACCCGTACTACCTGCAGGCCTGCATAGCCAGTCTGCACGCCGCCGCGCCCCTCCTACCCCCACACCGACTGGTGCGCCATCAAACGCCTCTATGACCTGCTCCTGCAACAAAAGCAGAACTTTGTGGTAGCCCTCAACCGCGCCATTGCCGTAGCTGAGTGTGACGGTCTGGAGGCAGGCATTGCGTTGCTGCTGGAGATGAAGGAAGAGGCCAGCCATTACTATCTGTACCATCTCGCCTTAGGCGATTTATATGTGCGCACGCAGCAGACGGCCCGCGCCAAGGCCTGTTACCAGACCGCCCTCCGTCTCACCTCTTCCCCCGCCCGGCAGCAAATCATACAGCAGAAGCAGGAGCAGTTGATTTAGCAAGAGCGTGCGTACATGTGCTTTTTGCGCTGTAAATGAGCTTCAAATGAACCCATCTTAGCGGTTGCCCCGCACCTGAGCGCTGCCAGGCTGCTCAAAAAACGGGATAGAAGCACCTTTCGCTCGCGGTTATGGCCGGCAAAAGCAAATGGAGACTAGCAATAAAGACTTATTCTTCCGCCAGTTTAGCGAGAGCACAATTTCTGATGAACAAGGGTTTTGAGCTGGGCGCGGTAGTACTGGCACTTTAGACGTTCATGTGCGGGTTTGATGGGCAGCCGGAAGCCGGCTTACAGATATGGTAAACTCCCTGCATAGTGGCCAGGTGAGCAACTTGAACCAGGGGTTTAATGCAGGGCCCCACCAAAGAAAAAAACTGAACCTGTTTCCGGCGTGTTTTCCTGAAATGAGTATAAAAACGTATTTTCACCCCTTCACCCAACCGCTCATTCACTCATAAAATATGCCAAAGGAAATCGTCTGCTTCGGGGAAATGCTGTGGGATTTGCTGCCCACCGGCAAGGTGCCCGGTGGCGCGCCCATGAACGTGGCCATCCATCTCACTTACCAGGGCCAGAAGGTGCGGCTGATCAGCAGGCTTTGCCATGATGAGCTGGGGCGGGAGCTGATTCTATTTCTGCGGGAGAAAGGGCTGGACCTGGCACTGGTACAGGTGGAGCAGACCCACCCTACGGGCACGGTTGTGGTGAATACCGCCAACAAAACCGAAGTGCAGTATTCTATTGTGGCCCCCGCCGCCTGGGATTTCATCACCTATGAACCCGAAGCCGCCCAGACCGTCTCGCGCTGTGACGCGTTTGTGTTTGGCAGCCTGGCCGCGCGGCAGGAGATTACCCGGCAAACGTTGCGGCAGTACCTCCCGTTGTCAAACCTGAATGTGCTGGATGTGAACCTGCGCCCTCCCTTTTATAGCCAGGAACTGCTGGAGGACCTACTCACCCAGGCCCATATTGCCAAAATGAACCACCATGAACTGGCTGAGATCAGAGGCTGGTACGGTGTGCCAGTAGACGCACAGGAGAGCATGCGTTTCCTGGTCCGGCGCTTTGGGCTGGATTTACTCATTGTCACCCGCGGCGAACACGGCGCCCTTGCGTTGCAAGGCGACCAGTACTTTGAGCAAGCCGGTTTTACGGTAGACGTAGCAGACACCATTGGCAGCGGTGATGCCTTTCTGGCCACGTTTCTGGCCCTGCACCTGAACAATTCCCCCGTTCCAGAAGCCTTAAAACAAGCCTGCCGGGCGGGTTCCTGGGTAGCCACCAAAGCCGGGGCCACCCCTATCATTGACTGGGATGCCCTGGCCGCGTTAGACCAGAACCCGGCTCCTGACATAGAGTAAGTGGTTCCCCTTCTTATAAAACGCAAAGCCCCCTCCTGTTGATAAGACCGCGAGGGCTTTGCGTTTTTGGCCTGTTTTCTGGAAAACAGGCCAAAAACGCAGTGGGCTATTTAATCAGTTTAGGGTCAACGTAGGTGCCGTAGCGGGTGGCATTGCCCAGGCGCCAATAATACTGATACAGAACCGCAGACACCTCCTCCAACACGGTTTCGGCTTTGCCGACCACTTTGTAGTTCTCCATGATGGCTACGGCATAAGGTCTTTCTGGCAGCAGCACCAGCGCCCACTCGGTTGAGACGCCGTTCAGGCCTCCGGGCTTAAAGGCCAGGGGCACATTGGCGGGAACCCCGGCTGCCAGACGGCTGTTCCCGCGGCTATTTTTCTTTAAAACAGAGACAATCTCCTGTGAAACAGCCTTGTTCACGAACTCGCCTTTGTGGAGCATCTGTAGCATTCTGGCCGCCTCTGCGGGGGTGGAGATGTTTTCCTCGCCCCGTCCGCTGGCCGCCGACTGTATCATTTTGCGCTGCACCTTGGTTTGTTTGTAGCCCATTTTCTGCAAGGTAGCGTTGATGTGGGGCATGCCCACCAAGTCAATAAGCGCGTTGGTGGCGGTGTTGTCGCTTAAGGTGATCATGAGCACGGCCAAATTCCGGATGCTGAACTGCGCACTGTCAACCAGGTCTTTGAGGATGCCGGTGCCGCCCACCACGTTGGCCGGGTTAATTTCCCTGAGGTCGGTGAGCTTGAACTTGCCCTGGTGCGCCTGGTTGTACACTTCCAGCAAGATGGGGATTTTAATGGCACTGGCCTGGGTGAACACCATGTCCTGGTTGAACTGGAGGGTTTCGCCGGAGGTGAGGTCAACGGCCACCAACCCCGTCACAGCGGGTGACGCCTCCAGAATACGCCTGATCTCAGCTTCTGTCTTCTGTCTCAGGAGCTGGGGAGGCTGGGACTGGGCGCACGCCCCAAAAGGCATAGACATACTTATCAACAGGAACAGAAGAAAAACAAAGAGTTTCATGGGGAACAGCAGGTTTGCCCCAAGGTAACCCTTCAGCGGTAAAAGATCAAACCCCTGCTCATTTGGGCGCCCCAATCACAGACAGCACGCCGTTGGCCAGGCAGTCTTTCCAGTACGTAAGAAAAGACCGCTCCCGGCGGCGTTGAAACTTAATCTCCCCATGGCGGGGGGCTTTCCCGTCTTTTTCGCTCTCTGATTTCAACACAATCTTATTGGTCACTAAAGATTTCAGCTTCTTGCCCAGTGACTGCTTTTTCTCTTTCTCCTCATTCAGGAGCGAGATCTGAAACTCATCATACTGCAGTTGCAAAGAACCGGAAGCAGACACCCGGGTCAGCTCCATAGCAAAAGAGCCCTTCTGCAGGAAACCGCTTTTCACGCTCACAAACATGCTGGGTTCAATAATGGGGTTGAGAATGGCAGGATTGCCCCTGCCAATGGTGCCCTGCATGGTGTGGTAGCCGCTGGGGTCTAGCAGCGGCAGCCTGACGGTGGCCTGCAGAAAAGCCTTCCCCATCAGCAGCCCGCTTACCTTTAAGATGGCCGGGGTCTTGCGCGACATGAGCCGCCGGTCATTGGTGAGGTTGGTGAGGGTGAAATTGATGTGGCTGCCCGTCACGTAGCCCGGCTTGAAAGCGTTGGCCGCTATTTCATCATACCGCACATACAGGTCTTTCACCTGCACCTTTCTAATGTTTACGCCGGTGGGCAACTGCCTGATAAAATCATGCGGCAACTTGCCCTCTTTTTTGGTGGGAAGGTAGTTGTCATTCTTGTAAGCGCTCACATTGGGCTCTTGCACCAGCACTGCCCCTATGTGAACATTGGAGCTCCTGGAAAGGGTGTGAAAATCAACCTGCCGCATACGTACCGCGGGAATCTGGACCCGGAGTCTGGTGGCGGCTTCGCCGATAACTTTAGACATGGCGGCAGCACTGCGTAACGGCACCAACTGCAGCTTGGCCAGGGTGGCCTCCCGGGTTTTAGAGTCGGCCTGGATGGCCCCGCTCTTTACCACATAGTTCCCGTTGCCCAGGTAGTAGGAGGTTTCTCTGGCGTTGGCGGTGAATTCCCGCATATAGAATGCCCGAGCGGTGTCTTGAAAGGCGGCACTGTCCATCTCCACCCCCCAGCCTTGCACAGACAGTCCCGCCACTGAATAGAGAGCCCGTTTTTGCGTTGGTTTCTCTTTAAAAGATACCGCGCCGTTTTGCACGCGTATTCTGCCAATTTTCAACCCTTGAAAGGGAGGCCCCCACTTCTCATGCAACGGCTTGGGTGGGCTGGTGTCTTGTTTCATCTGAGTCAGCCGCAAAACAGGAGTTTCCAGTTCTACCAACGTGAGCGTTTGCGGTTTCTCCTGAAAGAGTTGGATGAACTGAAGGCCGCTTATATGCAGTTTAGCGGCATGGAGGTCAGCGAGGGAGGCCGCGGCTTGCGCCGGATTCTGTTTGTCAAGGGTGCGCCAAACCGCCAGGTTGGGCTTCAGGTGCAGGGAATCAATGGTGACCGACCCACTCAGCAGGGAGACCCTGACAGATTTGGTGTACAGGGTGTACACCCCGTGGGTCTTCTGGTAGATCTGGGCTTTCAGCTTTTTCTCGGCCCACGGGTTTAAATACAGGTGAATTGCCACCAACGCCAGAAGCACCAACAGCAAGATGCTGCCCAGTGCCCACCAATACCACTTTCTGCTGAAGGGCTCACTATGACTCTTTTTCACCGGCTAAAAATAAATGCGCATCCCTTCTACGGCGAAGATCAGAATTTAACTGCTTTTGTCTCTAGGCCCTGTACATCACCCTCTCTTACACCACTTGAACCGCAGTAGGTTTTAGAGTTTGTTTACATTTCTCTTTGGCGCTGCAAACGGGCCTCAATAGAACCGGACCTGGCAGCTGCCCCGCCCCATAAGCGCTGTTCTAAAAACGGGATAGAAGAACCTTTTGCGCCCTCATTTCGCCTGCACAATCAAAATGCAAACAAGTCCTAAAAGAATCAACCCCGCTGTGCCTTTTCCGCCACCAAAGAGGGCGCAGAAAAAAAGGCCAGCAACGGCTGGCCTTTTTTTTTGCAATAGCTGCAGATTAGCTTTTCTGCTCCTGCTGGTGTCTCTGGCCTTTGTACTGGCCTCTCTTCTTGCCTCTATGCTCCATGCGCTGCTTTTGGTCTGCCTCGTACCGGGCGTATTGCTCCGGGGTCAGAATTCCTTTCAGCTCAGACTCCCATTGGGCATGCCTGGCTTTCATGGCATCACGGTTTGCCTGGCTTTTCTCAGTTCCCTGGCCACGAAGCGCTTTCATGTCTGCGGTTTGTCTTTGGTGCAGGGCCAGCAGTTTGGCTTCTTGGGCTTTGCTCAGGCCATACTTTTTGCTGATCATTTCAGTTCTCTTGGCCGCAAGCTCTTCGGGGCTTTTGCGCTCCCCGTGGGCGCCGTCTTTGCCGGCACGTTCTGTGCGGGGCTTTCTGTCTTTTTTAGGGGCATCCTGTGCGAAAGAGGTTCCGGCGATCATGGCGCCCATGGCGATCATTGCAAATATCTTTTTCATTTTTCTGGTCTCGTTTGAGGTGTAATTTTACTGCTTTGGTGCTCAGCGTAGGCCTATAACCGCTTTGCTGATTTCCCTTATTCAAACTACGTGCCAAAAAATTAACACCACCGGTCCCCTCTCCCAATAAATTCAAGAATACCTGCTCATTACCCGCTAGTTACCAAATCATTTTATCTGTTAAACCATAGTCTCTGGCCAATTTCCTGTTTTAGGGCTGTTTTTCTGAAAACAGGCTAAAAACGCCTCTAATGCTACTTTCAACGTTAGAAGGCGATGCGTAGTAGCCCAGAGGGAGGTTCTGGTACAGCAGTTTTTGAAACCTGTACCCGTACTGTGAAGTCAAAAATGAAGGCCGGTTCCTGCCATAGCCCTGGCCGCACAAAAGACAATTGCTTAAGAAGCTAAAACCGGCAGCACCTCCTGCCCAAACACCTCTATAAACTGCTCCTGCTTTCTGTTCACGTTGTGCAGCGACATCTTCTGGAAGCCCATCTCTACGTACTGCTGCAGCCACTCCAGGTGCTGCTCCGGCTCACCAGACACGTGCACAAACTCCCGTATCTCCTCTGGTTTCACAAACTGGGCCGCCTGCTCAAACTGCCCGGGCACCCGCAGGTCTGCCAGCATGGCGCTCCCGAACACGTTGGTCTTCCACTGCTCATGGGCCCCCAGGAGCGCCTCTTTATCTGTTTTGTCATATGATAGCTGCACTTTGAGGAGCATGGGCTTGCCCTCACCGCCGTTCTGGTTCCAGGCGTCTACTACTTTCTGGAGCTTATCCCTGGGTTGTGAAATGGTGATGAGCCCGTCTGCCCAGGTGGCCGCCCACGCCGCCGTTTCTGGGGTAATGGCGGCGGCAATGACCTCAATCTCCTTTTTAGGGCGCGTGTAAAGAGTGGCTTCCTCAACGGTGACCAGGCCGTGGTGGTTGACGGTCTCCCCTTTCCAGAGTGCCCTGATCACGTCTACGCATTCTTTCAGCCGGTCGTTCCGTTCCTGTTTGGCGGGCCACCGCAGTCCGGTAATGGCCTCGTTCAGCGCTTGTCCGCTGCCCACGGTCAGGAAGAAGCGGCCTGGGAACATCTCGTCCAGGGTGGCCGCCGCCTGGGCAATAAGGGCCGGGTGGTAGCGGTAAGCGGGGCAGTTCACCACCCCAAACTCAAGGGAGGTAGCCGCCATGGCCGCACCCAGCCAGGACCAGGCGAACCCGGAGCTGTTCTGCTGGGTGCTCCAGGGGTGGAAATGGTCAGAAGAAAGGGCGAAGCGGAACCCTGCGGCCTCTGCCTTTTGGGCCAGTTGCAGCAACTGACTGGGCGAAAACTGCTCATGGGAGATATGGTAGCCAAGTTTGGTCATGGTTTTTCTGGGGTATGCTTTGAATTCTAGTTTTACCCCGCATCTTTGCCTTCGGCGAAGCCGACGGGAACGGGAGTACCTTTCCCTGAAACGGGGGGCAGGCTCACCGGTTACGCCCGCCTCTCTCCCTTCTCCAGCCCCACCCTTTGACCAGGCCATGGAAACTCCCCACATTCAACCTATTGCCCCGGAAGAAACCTGGGCTTTACGCCACCGCGTGATGTGGCCGGCGCACCCGCTTTCTTATGTGCAGCTCCCTGAAGATGGCAATGGGCTGCACTACGGGCTTTTTCTGGGGGAACAGCTCATTTCTGTGGCGTCTTTGTTTGTGCAGGGGGAGCAGGCCCAGTTCCGGAAATTTGCCACTGACACATTTTATCAAGGCCAAAGGTACGGGGCTATGCTGCTTCATCACATTTTACAGCTGGCCCCGGCCCTACCGGTGGCGCGGGTCTGGTGCAACGCCCGCCGGGAAAAAGCGGCATATTACCAGAAATTTGGGTTTACAGAAACTGCCCACACCTTTGAGAAAAGCGGGATGGGCTTTGTGGTGATGGAAAAGAGATACCCTTGACCTGTGTATGGGCCAAGTGCCTTTTCTGTTTTGGAGCCGTTTTCTGAAAAACAGCCCCAAAACGCCCGGTGCGGTTATGATTCTATGGCTTGGCCCCAGCTGTTCTGCCCGCAGTTGGGGCAAGGGCCGCTGGGTTCCTCCTGATGGTTTAGCACAAACCCACAGCAGCGGCACGCCCATTTCCCCTGTGCGTTTTCCTGGTCATTCCGCAGCTCCGGGTCAATGTCTGGCACCAGCGACAGGCCCGCTCTTTTCTCCTGGAACTGCAGGATGGTAAAGGCTCCGTTGGCTTCCAGGTACGTGCGCTGCACTTTGCCCAGGTTCAGGATATTCTCATGCCTGAACTGGGCAAACAGCCGCTGCTGCGTGATGCGGGTACGCTCCATTAAATCCAGCTGCAGACAGCCGTCTTTGACCAGAATGTCCATATCATCCAGGAAGTCACGCTCCAGCCGCGCGTTTTGGGTGGTGCGCCAGGCTATGAGCCGCTCAATGCCCACCACTACGGCGGCAATGATGACAATGGGCAGAATACCCCGCGAAGGGTCCATCATGGCCACGCCGTTGGCGGCGGCCAGAGACACCAATGCGGCCATTTCGGTCCTGCTCAACATGCCAGACATGCGTTTGCCCATGGCCCGCATGGAAAGCATGAGCACCAGGTAGATGAAGGCGATCCTGATCACCACCTCCAGCAAGAAACTCCACGGGGCTTCTCCCAGGACTATGCGCAGCCAGTCTGTAATCTGTATTTCTTCTGGTTTCATAAATTGGTTGGCTGATTATTTGACAGAGGGGGTCCACTGGTCACAGGCACAGTTGGGGCATTCTGTGCCCTGCACCTGTCCGGTTTCTGCCACATAGCCGCAGCGGGTGCAGGCAGCATAGAGCTGATCTAGCGGCAGGTTCTGCACCATGTCCTCGTCTTTCAAGGGCAACACTGACAGGCCCTGCCGGGCCTGGTCTGCCTTCACTACGCTGAACAGGCCGCAGGCTTCTATGTACACCCGTTTCACCTGCCCCAGCTGCGTAACATTATGGGTTCCGAGCGCCGCAAACACCTGGTATTTTGAGAGACGGGCTTTTTCCATCTCCTCAATCTGCAGCACGCCTTCCCGGAGAATGACAGACAAATCCCCCTGGGTGATCATTTCTATTTTCCGGCTCCGGAACGCCCAGAGGTTGATGCCCCTCTGAAAGGCCAGGGCACAGATGAAGACCACAATGCCCACCAGAATACCCCGGTCTGGCAATTGCATGGGTGCCGAGGCAATACCGCCCAGCGTGACCATTACGGCCAGCTCAGAGATGGTTAACTGCGCATTCATGCGCTTGCCCATGAGGCGCAGGATGATCAGCAAAGCCATAAAGATGATAATGGTGCGCAGCAGCACTTCCCACATAAACTCCCATGGGGTATTGCCAATGAGCAGGCGCTCCCAATCTGGGAAATAGATCTCTTCCTTTTTCATAACCTTGGGAAATACGAGGTTCCCTCAGGAAAAAGATATTTTTGGCTATGAAGCTGTTTAGAGTTTAATAACTTCCAAAGAATTAGGGAGGTAAAAGTGTTTGCGACAACATTTCTCACCAAGCCCTAACTCAATGGAAG
>NZ_JACJIQ010000032.1:0-22263 GCF_014138425.1 Rufibacter ruber | reverse complement strand
ATCATACCAAATATTCGTTTATTTTTTTTTTTTTTTTTTGTATGTTGCTTTTTTTTTGGGTGTTTTTGTGTTTTTTTTTAAATTAAATAAAACCCCCCCCCCCCCCCCCCCCCCTTTTTCGGCCGCTATAATAATAGACTCAACTGGTTATCCTCTTAACAAGGAAGGTACATATTCAATTACTTTAAAATATAAAAAGAGATTTAAGCTCTCCGCTTTAACGTTTCCTTACTTTCCAATCACTACTGGCGATATAAGAGTTAAAAAGGGAAAAGTTTATAATGTAGATTTTTATTTGAAGGAAGATACTATTCCAATTACAGATGATTATTGATTTTAATGAGTGGCATCTATCTTTCTGTTTAGCAAAAAGTATGTCTGATAACGAAATGATTACGACTTTCAATTTGCAAAAAAAAAGCCTCACCGCATTGCGGTGAGGCTTTCCTCAACTAAGCCTATTTTAAATTATTTCACTTCTTCGTATTCCACATCATTTACATAAAACAACTGGAACGGAGTGTAACTAATGGAAATGAGACGAATCAACCTTATGAAAGCCAATACAGCTGTGATGGTTTCTTTTTTGCTAATGTTTTCTCAAGTTTTATTTGCGCAAACTAAACGTGTAAGAACTATTGAAGAGTTGTCTCAAGCTATTTCAAGCAATTTGAATAATCCTAATTGGGAGGAGCTTGATAAGTTATGTATTCAGTCGGTTGTCTTTATGAAGTTTGATCTAAATAAAAATGGTGAATTAGAAAATATTACTTTCTCTAAAGGGGCACCTGAAGTAGTGAAAGCTATGCTTAAGACTGCGATATCATCTGTTGCCGTTAAGGAAAATTCTAAACAATTGAGAGGCCATACTTTTCTTCAACCATTTATTTTTATCTATGAAGTTGGCTGTTCAGATGCGTTAGAAGATAGAATGGAAAAAGATCAGTTTCATCAAAGTCTATTAACAATGTTATCGTTTGAAGCTCCGCTTTCTAAGCATTTGTCTTGTACCATATTGTCTCCTTTGATGCAAAGTAGCAAAAGGTAATTTTCTTAGATTTTGTCAGGTACAAAAAAAGCCCCACCGCAACGCGGTGAGGCTTTCCTCAACTAAACCTATCTTAAATTATTTCACTTCTTCGTAGTCCACGTCGGTAACGTTGTCACCGCTGCTGGTCTGTTGGCCGCCGCCGGCGTTTCCGCCTGCTTGACCTCCCGCGAAACCGCCGTCAGCACCTGGTTGCCCGGCTCCGCCGGTGGCGGCGTACATTTCCTGAGAGGCTGCCTGCCATGCGTTGTTGATGTTTTCCATGGCGCTGTCAATGGCGGATAAGTCTTTGGACTCATGCGCTTTTTTCAGATCGGCCAGGGCCCCTTCAATGGCAGTTTTGTTGCCGGCAGAAAGTTTGTCGCCGTACTCTTTCAGCTGCTTCTCAGTTTGGAAGATCATAGAGTCAGCCTGGTTTACTTTCTCTACTTCTTCTTTGGCTTTGCGGTCAGCCTCGGCGTTGGCCTCGGCCTCTTTGCGCATGCGCTCAATTTCCTGCTCAGATAGTCCGGAAGAAGCCTCAATTCTGATTTTCTGCTCTTTACCGGTGCCTTTGTCTTTGGCAGACACGTGCAGGATACCGTTGGCATCAATATCAAACGTCACTTCAATCTGCGGAACCCCACGTGGCGCCGGTGGAATGTCTGACAAGTGGAAACGACCGATGGTGCGGTTGTCGCGGGCCATGGGGCGCTCACCCTGCAGCACGTGAATCTCCACGCTCGGCTGGTTGTCAGAGGCAGTAGAGAAGGTCTCAGACTTCTTGGTTGGGATGGTGGTGTTCGACTCAATCAGTTTGGTCATCACACCGCCCATGGTCTCAATACCCAAGGAAAGCGGAGTCACGTCCAAAAGAAGTACGTCTTTCACTTCACCGGTCAATACCCCACCTTGAATAGCAGCCCCAATGGCTACTACCTCATCTGGGTTTACCCCTTTAGATGGCTTCTTGCCGAAGAATTTCTCTACTTCCTCCTGAATTTTAGGGATACGGGTAGAACCACCCACCAGGATCACTTCGTCAATGTCACTTGGCTGAAGGCCAGCGTCTTGCAACGCCTTGCGAACCGGCTCCATAGAACGGCGCACCAGGGAGTCTGCCAACTGCTCAAACTTAGAGCGGCTTAACTTGCGCACCAAGTGCTTAGGACCGGTCTGCGTGGCGGTGATGTAAGGCAGGTTGATTTCGGTCTCAGAAGAAGACGAAAGCTCAATCTTGGCTTTCTCAGCGGCTTCTTTCAAACGCTGCAGGGCCATTGGGTCCTGACGCAGGTCCATGTTCTCTTCCGCCTTGAACTCGTCGGCCAGCCAGTTGATGATTACCTGGTCAAAGTCGTCACCACCTAAGTGCGTGTCACCGTTGGTAGACAATACTTCAAATACACCGTCACCAAGCTCCAGAACGGAGATATCAAAGGTACCACCACCAAGGTCGTACACGGCAATTTTCTGGTCGGCATGTTTCTTATCTAAACCGTACGCCAACGCAGCGGCAGTAGGCTCGTTGATGATACGTTTCACGTCCAGACCGGCAATCTGACCGGCTTCTTTGGTGGCCTGACGCTGGGCGTCATTGAAGTAGGCAGGAACGGTGATCACGGCCTCGGTCACGGTGGTGCCCAGGTAGTCCTCAGCAGTCTGCTTCATTTTCTGCAACACCATCGCTGAAAGCTCCTGCGGGGTGTACTCACGGTCACCAATCTTTACGCGCACGGTGTTGTTGCTGCCAGACTGCACGTTATAAGACACGTGGCTGGTTTCATCTTTTACTTCTGAATAACCGCGGCCCATAAAACGCTTGATGGACGCGATGGTATTTTGTGGGTTGGTGATGGCTTGACGCTTGGCAGGGTCTCCCACTTTACGCTCACCGTTCCCGTTGTCCAGGAATGCCACGATGGACGGAGTAGTCCGGCGGCCTTCGCTGTTCGGAATCACCACTGGTTCGTTCCCTTCCATTACGGCAACGCAAGAGTTGGTAGTTCCTAAGTCAATGCCTATGATTTTTCCCATTGCTATAGTTTTATTTTAAGTAGTTCCTGATTAAAACTTGTTTTTCCTCTTAGTAACAAGACCTATGCCAACGGTTTTTGGTCTGCCATATGTGACACAATGTCATTTTTGGCCAAGGCCGAAAGTTTTTCTGCACGAACATGCGTCAGGGATTGGCAGCATACTCTGCGCTTTTGACGGTTGATAGCTGGTGGTTGGCTGCCGCAGGAAGGGGTAGGTCAGCTGTTTTCTTGGCTGTGCCCTTGGACGCAGGGTCTCTAAAGCTCTACTATTGCATTGTTGTTGCTGCAGTGGCAATGCGTAGTTTGCTGTTGCCTTTGGCTGGGTTGCTACCGTAGCCTGCTGCTCCCCTGGCTTTGCCGTTTGCTCCGGTGCCTCACTCACTGTGTTGTTTCATCTTTTCCGGTAAGCGCTCACGGCCGCGGGGCCCCGTCCTGGCGGTGAGCACTGCTGTTAAAACTAGGCCCTCCGGCCTTGCCGCTGGAGCGGCACCGTATTAACAGAGGCGCTCACCCCCACGACTGGTTTAGATTCCTTTGCTGTAAGTGCTTGTGCTGTTATGTCTGTTTCAGTAGGTAACTGCTGCTGATCCGCTAGCCTGTGGCGAGCCCGTGCTGCGCACATCAGTCAGAGCAGAAGGGTTGATTAATCATTGTTGCTTGCCTGTTGGGAATGGTTTCCCACATCACGCGCTGGCGCGGGCCTTCAGACGCGTGCCTACTGATGACGGGCGGTCTCTGGCTGCCCTCGTGGCGCGGCGGCGAAACCAGGCATTGCTGCTTCATTCGTACTGATTTGCGTAAGGAAAAAAAGAAAGGACTCAGAACTCAAGACTCAGAACTCTCTCCGATACTCCCCCTTTGAAGGGGGCGAAGGGGGATGTTGACACCTGCCGGTCCACGGATTGCTGAGGTACGGTCACCCGCCATTTGCCCTACGCCTTGCAAATACTCCCCTCCCGGGAGAGGTAGGGGTGGGTTGCATGGCTGACCACCGTGCGGTTCCCGGCAAGGCTGGAGACCCGCCCCATCCCAGGGCACGAGACCGGAGTACCTCGCCCGTTCCATCACCCAAAAATTAGCAATAAACAAGCAGCCATTCTCCCAAAAAGTAATAGCGTCTGTAGGAACTTCAAGTGTTTGCGTCCATTCCTGTTTTTGGCTTACTTTTTCCAAAACAGCTCCAAAATAGGAATTACCGGCGCTTGTAGGGGCGTTGAAAAGTATTGATAGGTTTGGCCAGTTCCTTTAGCTGTTTCACCTCGTGGGGGGTGAGTTCCCGGTATTGGCCGGGGGGCAGGCCCTCCAGCCGAAGCGGGCCAATGGCCACCCGTACCAGCCGGAGCGTAGGGTAGCCCACGGCCGCGGTCATTTTGCGCACCTGCCGGTTCATGCCCTGGCTGATCTTTACCTCTACCCAGGTGGTGGGGATGTTGGCCCTGAAGCGGATGGGCTTAGACCGCTCCCATAATGCTACTTCTTCCAGAAGCCGGGTTTGGGCGGGGGTGGTTTTTTTGCCCTGAATAAGAACGCCCCGTTCCAGCTGGTCCAGTGCCTGGTCTGTGGGAACGCCTTCTACCTGTACCCAGTACGTTTTCTCCACTTTGAATTTAGGGTCAGACAACCGGTGCTGCAGCTGCTTGTCATCGGTGAGCAGCACCAGCCCTTCAGAGTCAAAGTCTAACCTACCCACGGGGTACACATGGGGTACCGGTACAAAGTCTTTCAGCGTTTGGCGGCCGTGCTCGTCAGTAAACTGGGTGAGCACTTCATAGGGCTTGTTGAGGAGAAGGTACTGCAAGGGTGAAACAGGGTTAAGGAAGCACGAAGATACGGTGGGGTTTCTGTTTTCGGGCTGTTTTCCTGAAAACAGCCCGAAAACAGAGAGGGGTGGGAAAGGGGTCAGCTGGCCGGAAACACCTTTCCGCAGTTCTCACACCTGAACTTGTCTTTGGCCAGCAGCGGCAGGCTGAACGTGAGAAACGCCAGCACCATGCCAAAGAATGACTTCGCTTTCTGCTCTGAATCATAGGCGTAGGTGAGCGCAGTGGAGCCGCAGCGGGGGCAGACCACCGGCTCATGCTGCTCAGTGGTGTAGGGCAGCTCATTGACGCTGTTGAGAATGGCCATGGCTTTTTCTGCATCGCTGGCCAGGGTTTTCAGCTTGATGCCCCCCACTGTAATGTTGAAGAGCGGGTTCATAGAGACAACATTCTCATCAAACAGAAAAGACAGAATGCCCTCGCTCTCCAGCTTGTTCTTGGCCAGGTGCGCGTCAATGGGGCTGGAGTAGGTGGTGACAGTGACCAACTTGTCTTTGATAGGGGCTGTTTCTGGCATTTGGATAAAAGTGGTGACGAGTATGTTTAAATTTGTCTTTACGCTGTCAACGGGTATCAAAAGAACCTGACTTTTCGGTTGCCTCGCACCATAGCGGGGCGTATGCTGCTCCATAAACGCTGCGTCAGAACCGTTCGCTCCCCGTTTTCGCCTGCAAAATCAAAATAAAACAAGCTTCTAAGAAGGCAACACAGTTTGACCGCCATAAATTCTGAAGTGCGTTTTGGGGCTGTTTTCTGAAAAACGGCTCCAAAACAGAAACCTATAAACTCCCAAAAAACCGGCGCAGCGCCCACTCACTGCAGGCCAGGCCTAGCAGGAGTAGATAAAACCACGGCTGTTCCAGCAGGTCCTTCTCTTCTTCATTGCTGCGGAGTAGAGTTTTGAAATCGGCTTTCAGGAGGTCCTGCTGCAGGCGGTCCAGCTGGGCGGGGTAGTAGAGGCTGGTCTCTGAGCGTTGGGCCAGCTGGCGCAGCAACTCATGATCTGCGGTGGCCTGGAGGGCTTCCAGGTTCTGCTCCTGCACCACAAATTCGCCATTGTCTGTGTAGGTCTGGCCTTCTGCGTTGGTAGAGGCGCTGTAGCGGTACACCCCGGCGGGCAAAGACCCAAGGGGCAAGCCTTCGCCCCCTTGCTCGTGCCGGAAGCGGTGTTGGGTCTGTTTGCCGTCTTCACGGGTGAGGGTCAGGGCAATGGTTTGTCCAAAGATCTCCTCCTGCACGGCATTGAAGACATCGGCCTGAAGGGCCACGGCCTCGGTGATGGAGAATTCATCTTTCACGGGGTACACGTGCAGGCGCTTCTGGTTTCTGCGGTTGGCCAGCAGCTGCACCACATGGGTCATGAGTTCGTCATAAATCTGGGCGTTGTTGTGCTCTGCCGCCTCTGTTAAGCGCCATTGCCAGCTGCCGTCAGTGAGTAGTACGGCAGACGGTGCAGGTGCTGAGGCCTTGTACACCAGCAACGGTTTGGTGGTGCGCACAGTGCCTACCTGCTGGTGCAGAATAACCTCAGTGGCGCCGCCCAGGGTCCATTCGCCAAACGTGACGGGCACCGGTGGCCATGTTCTGATGCGGGGCTGGGCAATGGGTTCAGACGAAAATCTTCTGAAGCTGGGGTTAAGCAATGGCTGCACCTCGTCATACTGGCTGGAAGGGTTTCTGAGCACCACGCCCGCCTGCAGGTTGTTGAAAGCAGTAAAGTCGGTTTGGGAGCCCAGAATGTAGAAAGTAGGCACGTTGGCAGACCGTAACCGCCGCAGCCAGTCGGTGCCCGTACCGCTGGCGTTGGGGATTTGGTGCAGCACGGCCGCGTCATAGGGCGCGCTGAACCTGGGGCTCTGGAACGGCCCCAGCACCACCTCTACGTTCAGCAAGGGATTGGTGAGCAGGGCGCTTCTGAGGGCTTTGATGTCTGGGTGCGGGGCGGCGGCGGCCAGCAGAATGTTGAGTTTGCCCTTCACTACTTCCAGATAGGCATGGCGTTGGTTGTTCAGCCGGGTAAATTCCTGCGCAAGCGGCTGCACCGTTACCTCATAATGCTTTTTGGCGGGCTGCGGAACCGACAGTTGAAAGGTGGTCTCCAGATTTCCGCTGCGCAGAAGGGTGAGGGTTTTGCGCTGTATAGTTTTGCCGCCTTCATTGAGGGAAACTGTGACCGGCGCGCCTGCAAACCCGTTGTGGCTGATTTTGGCAATCACCGGGAACGTGGTGCCAGAGTAATTGATCTTGTTGTACTGCAGCTCCTCTACCACAATGTCCCGCTTGGGGATGGTGTCACCCAGGGCCACGGGATAAACGGCGGCCCCGTAGGTCTGGAAAGTGGGCGTTGGCCCCAGGTTATGAATACCATCAGACACCAGCACCAGTGCCGACAGGTTTTGGTCTGTAAAGTCGCGGGTACTTGTCTCCAGCAGCTGGTGCAGGTTGGTGGCGGGGGCGTTGAAGGTTAGGGCGGTCAACCGGCTCTCCGCCGAATCCTGTGCCTGCAGTGCTTTGATTTCTACGGTGAGCCCTTTCTCCCGGAGATTCTCTGCCAGCTCCTCGAGTTGCTTGAGGCTCTGGTCCAGCTGCGGCTTAGGGGTGAACAACCCCACTGACTGCGAATTGTCTACCGCCAGCACCACGGTGGGCTTCACCTCTTCCTGCTTTATGATGCGTGTGTACGGTTCCAGTAGCAGAAAGCACACCAGAAACACCAATAGCGCCCTGAGGGTAGCCAGAAGCCACCGCAGGCCTGTTGGCCACGGCCCGTGCTTGCGGTAGAGAAACCAGGCGAGCGCAATCCCGACCGCGGCGCAGAGCAGCAGGTACCAGGGGGAGTAAACAGTATGTATCTGGAAAGATGGCACAGGCAATTTCTTAGGTCACGTTCTATGAACTAGCAAGATAGAACAAGTTCTACTAAAGGCATAAGACTTTTCCTTTGAACTGCCGGAAAGGGGAGGTTATTGCCTGTTGGGGCGTTTTAGGGATGTTTTTCTGCAATACTTCGGACAATTCTAAAAGGCAAAAAGAGGCTTTAGAGGCTATAAATGGGGTTTAAGTAATTAAATGGCTGTTAGGTATTTCCCAAAAGGGAGAAAAATCATTGGATGCTAAACCTGTACATGCCCTCAAACGCTACTAACGCACTTTTTCTACTCATCTAAACTGTCCGAAGTATTGCTGAAAAACAGCCCGAAAACAGAAAGAAGGTACGTAGAAAAAAGAAAAGCCGCAGCAGAGCTTTCCACTCCACCACGGCTTTCCAACAATTCTTAATTTCTAACTCTCAATTCTTAATTAAGTAAGCATACCGCCGTCTACCTGTAACGTTTGGCCGGTGATGTAGGCAGAAAGGTCTGAGGCCAGGAAAACGGCGGCGTTGGCCACGTCTTCTGGGGAACCTCCGCGCTTTAGCGGGATGGCTTTGCGCCATTCGGCTACCACGTTGGCATCCAGTTCGTCGGTCATATCGGTTTCAATGAAGCCCGGGGCAATGGCGTTGCTCCGGATGTTGCGCGAACCCAGTTCCAAAGCCACTGATTTAGTGAACCCGATGATTCCGGCTTTAGAGGCGGCGTAGTTGGCCTGGCCTGCGTTGCCTTTGATGCCCACCACAGAGGTCATGTTGATGATAGAACCGCTTTTGGCGCGCATCATGTGCTTGGTGGCAGACTTAGTGAGGTTGAACACAGATTTGAGGTTGGTGTTGATCACGGCGTCCCACTGTTCCTCGCTCATGCGCATCAAAAGCCCGTCTTTGGTAATACCGGCGTTGTTTACCAGCACGTCCAGTTTCCCGAAGTCTTTCACCACATTCTCAATTAATTGTTCGGCCTGGGCAAAGTCTGAGGCGTCTGAACGGTAGCCTTTGGCCTGAATGCCGTACTCGGCCAGTTCCTGCTCCAGTTGCTGGCCCTTCTCTACGCTGGAGAGATAGGTGAAAGCCACGTTGGCGCCTTGTTCGGCATATTTCTTGGCAATGGCCCGGCCAATTCCTTTAGAGGCGCCGGTCACTAGGGCAATTTTTCCTTCCAGTAATTTCATCTTGCTTGCGTATAGGGCTGCGCTTTTTTTAAAGCGGCCAGCCATGTATTCAGGCTCAAAGATAATAAATGGCTTCGGTCGCCAAAGAACCGGCGGCAGGATTTCAGGTGAAAAGCCGTTTTCGGCCTGTTTTCCTAAAAACAGCCCGAAAACAGGAAGTTACCGGCAATACCGTTTAATGAGGGCATTGGCCTGGGCAGTGCCCAGCTCCAGGGCTTTCTGCCAGTCTGCGCAGGCGCTCTTGCGTTTTTTCTGGTTGTGGAAGAGAACGCCCCGGTTGTAGTAAGCGGCGGCCAAAGTGGTGTCCAGGGAGATGGCTTTGTCATAATCTTCCATGGCCGGTCTGTATTGTCTTTCGCGCATGCGCAGGTTGGCGCGGTTAAGGTAGGCCAGGGCGTAGTCATTCTGCAGGGCAATGGCCTGGCTGAAATCCTGGGCAGCGCCTTTCATGTCTTTGAGGCGCATCTTGTTTAGCCCGCGGTTGTTGAACGCCTTGGCGTAGCTGGGCTGGAACCTGATAGCCTGGTTGTAGTCAGCAATGGAGGCTTGGTACTGCTGGCGGTTCTGCTTGATGTCACCCCTGAATTTATAAGATTCGGCATCACTGGAGTCTAACCCAATGGCCTGGGTGAAGTCAGTGAAGGCGCCGTCAAAGTCATCCATCTCATATTTGGCCACGCCGCGCAGGCGGTACAGGGTGCCGTCATTGGGGCGCTTGGCAATGGCGGCGTCATACTCGCGCACGGCGCCGGTGTAATCGTTTTTGCTGGCGCGCTCCAGGCCTTCGCGGTAGTGGGTTTTGGCCGTCTTGCAGGCGCCTGCGCCCCAGAGCAGGGCCACCAGGAGGTAGAGCGTAAGGGAGCGGAGCTGAGTTAAAGGAGAGTGTAAACGCATCATGTAACGGTAATTGGTGCTAATACTGCATTTCCTGTAATATAGTTGTAAAGCCATATACTTGCCGCGCAGGAAATGTGCTTTACTTCTAAGGAAAGGTAGTATCTTGAGACGTCAAACTAACCCACTATGAAACTGTTCAAGTCTATCTATGTAGCCGGTGCGCTGGTGTTGGCGTTTGCGCTGTTTTCAGCGTGTGCCGCCGGGGCAGGAACTGGCCTGGGAGCCAATGAAACTATTGTGTACATTGTTCGGCATGCCGAAAAGGCGCCTTCCTCTGGGGCCATGACCGACGACCCTGATCTCTCTGAAACCGGTCACCGGCGGGCCCAGACGCTCCGGGACCAACTGGCCCAAGAACCAATCAGCGCCCTGCTAGCCACTAAATACAAGCGCACCCAGCAAACCCTACAACCCTTGGCCCAGGCCAAAAACCTCACTGTGCAGCTCTACAACCCCACTGACTACCAGGGGCTGGCGCAGAACATTAAAACCGGTTACCGTGGTAAAACCCTGGTAGTGGCCGGGCACTCCAACACAGTGCTTCACGTAATAGAGGCGCTGGGCGGAAAGAAACCTTTCGCTGAGGTAGCAGATCATCAGTACGACTACCTGTTCAAGGTGACGCTCCGCGAAGGCCGAGAGCCGCAGGTGGAAGTGAAGAAGTACGGCCAGCCCTCTGTGGACCCAGCTAAATAACGTTAACCGACCCACGTCTCTAAAACCCTATCTGGTAAGCCCTCGCGTTTAGGGGCTCTTTTTCCAAAAAGAGTTCCTAAACGCGAGGGCTTTGTTTTTCAACGAGCTGGAAAGTTTTGGATAGCCTCCTGGTACAGCTGGAAATACCGTTCATGGGTCTTAGACAGCGTGAAAGTATCCTGGGCGTACACGGCGGCCCGGGCCCCCAATGCTCTGCTCTGGGGCAGATGGGCTAAGGCAACCGAGACTTTGTGCAGCAGATCTGCTGGGTTCTCAGATTCAAACAGCATGCCTACCTGCGGGTTCACCACTTCGGGCAGGGCGGTAGCCGTAGACGTAATCACACACACGCCGCAGGCCATGGCTTCTAAGGGAACCAGGCCAAATGTTTCGGCTTTGGAGGGGAACACCAGCAGGTCTACCTGGTTGTACAGGTCATGAAGTGCTTCCCGCTCCCGGATGAAAGGCCTATGATAAACCACGCTGGGGTGCTCCAGCGGCTGCCCAACCACGTACAGCTCAAAACCTGCCGGGAGCGCAGGCAGAATTTCCCTGAACAAATGCGAGGCCTTGCTTTCGCCGGAGGCGTTGAAAAACAAAAGGCGGGGCTTAGGCCAGGTACGCAGGTGCTGATTATAGAAAATATTAGTATCAACGCCGTTATAGATGGTTCTGACCTGTAAGCTGGGATCAAAGACATAGGCCTGTTTGAACGCCTCTTCCAGCCAATAACTCACGGGCACAAAGGTGAGGCGGTGGGCCAGTTGCCGGTACAGTTTCTTCTTGCGCTCCAGGTGCTGCTGCCTTAGATCTAGCAGCGGGTCTTGCAGGGGCGCCAGGTACCGGATGGGCGTTTTGCCAATGCCTTGCTGGTAGTTCAGGTTGCCGTAGGTGTAAAATTCACCGCCGGTCATGGGCCACATGTCATGCAGGGTCCAGACCACCGGTTTCTCCCGCGCAATCTGGGCCAGCGCCATCAAATCAAAGTAGTTGCCGTGCAGGTTGTGCAGGTGAATGAGGTCTGCCTGCTGGTACGCCTGCGTTTGCCGTAGCCGGGAGTACGTGAAATTCCCCTGCTCGGCCAAGGAGAACAGAATCTTGAACTGGTTGTTGAACCCCAGCTTTCGCACCACCCGGTCCAGAAAATCATACACCCTGGAAGAGACGTGCGCCGGTATAGCCTGAATTCTGGGGTCTGCCGAGGCGTGGGATTTCACCAGCAGCTTTGAGGAAACCCACGGGTTGTTCAGCAGGTCACAGGCCACCTGTTCGGCCCCGCCGGCCTGGGCGTAGGAGTTGATGTGTAAGATGTTGAGCATGGGGGATGAGGGGGCAGCCATATTCGGCTTCCTGACATTTTTCTGTTTTGGGGCCGTTTTCCCAAAAATAGCCCCAAAACAGAACTTCGCCAACAGGTTAGGCCTTCTTGGCAGGCTTCAGGAGGAGCAGGTGCACCAGTAACGCCAGGCCAGAGAAAACCAGGCCAACACCCACCACGCCGTTCCATTTCCAGAGGTGCCAGGCGTGGCTGGCGATGAACGTACCCGAGGCACCGCCCACAAAATACGTCACCATGTAAATGGTATTGAGGCGGTTACGGGCCTCAGGGAGGATAGAGAAGATAAAAGTCTGGTTGGAGATGTGGGTGGCTTGCACGCCCAAATCCAATAAGATCACCCCAATCACCAGCCCCACCAGACTGCTGCTGGACAACCCGAAAACCACATACGACAACACAATCAACACAATGCTGACCGTGGTAATGGTGAAGGCGTTTCCCTTGTCACTGAGGCGGCCCATCCAGGAGGCGGCCAACGCCCCCGCGGCGCCAATCAGACCAAACAACCCCGCTGAGGCGCTGCCCAGGTTAAACGGAGGCTCTTCCAGCAGAAAAACCAGCGTAGTCCAGAAAGCCCCAAAGGTGGCATAGCACAAGGCGCCCCGCAAAGACACCAGCCGCAGCATGGGCTGTTCTTTGACCAGGTGCACCAGCGACTTCATCAGGTTCTTGTAGTTGCCCTTGAAACTGGGGTGAACCTCTGGGAGCAGAAAGTACAGGGAGCCCCACAGAACCACCATCATACCGGCTGCTATAAAGAACATGGCCCGCCAGCCCAGTTGCGCCCCCACAAACCCGCTCACAGTGCGGGACAGCAGAATCCCGATCAGCAGGCCGCTCATCACAAAGCCCACGGTGCGGCCCCGGGATTCGGGTTTGGCCAGATGGGCCGCCATGGGGATCAGCAACTGCGGCACCACAGACGTAGCCCCAATCAGGAAACTGGCCACCATCAAAGATTCAATGTTCACCGCAAAGCCCGCCAGCAGCAGCGAGATGATAATGGCCGCAAAGTCTACCATGATCAGCCGTTTACGGCGCAGCATATCGCCTAGCGGAATAATAAAGAGCATGCCCACGGCATACCCAATCTGGGTGAGCATGGCCAGACTGCCCGCTGCCGCCTCAGTGACGCCATAGGTGGTGGCTATCCGGCCCAGCAGCGGCTGGTTATAATAAAGGTTGGCGACCACCATGCCCGTGGCAATAGTCATGACCCACAGATGGAGTTTGGTAAACGCGGGGGCAGTAGGAGATGCGGTATTCATTGAGTAAAAAGAATCAAACGAAAGTAATTGTGAAAGCCTGCTTGTTCCGTTTAAATGGGAAGGACATAAACTTTCAGACCGCGAGTATACGCATGTTGCCCCGCATTTGGCTGGTTTATACCCAAACCTTATTTTTTTTAAGTGGCTAGATTTGGAATAATGAAACTATGTATATACATTTGTTGTATATACAATTAAATAGTGAAACGATGAAAAAGACCTTATATACCGCAGATTCCAGGGGCTACGCCAACCACGGCTGGTTGAAGAGCCACCATACCTTCAGCTTCGCGAATTACTACAACCCGGAGCGCATTCATTTTGGCGCGCTGCGCGTGATCAATGATGACAGCGTTGCGGGCGGACAGGGGTTTGGCGCCCACCCGCATGATAACATGGAGATCATCTCTATACCGTTATCTGGCAGTCTGGCGCACAAAGACAGCACGGGCAATGAGGAGGTGATTCAGACCAATGACGTGCAGATCATGTCGGCGGGCACGGGCTTGCGCCACTCTGAGTACAACGGTTCTAAAACCGAGGCGGTGAATTTTCTGCAGATCTGGGTTTTTCCCAAGGAAAGGAACATTCAGCCGCGCTACGAGCAGAAAACCTTTGACCCCGCCCAGCGCGTGAACCAATGGCAGACGGTGGTGTCACCAGACAAGGACAGCGGCGGCGTCTGGATCAACCAGGACGCGTTTTTCTCTCTGGCCACGCTGGAAAACGGCAAAAGCCTGAGCTACAGCAGAAAGCTGGAAGGCAACGGGCTCTACCTGTTTGTGCTGGAGGGCGAAGTAAAAGCCGCCCAGGAAGTATTGAAACGCCGTGATGCCGTAGGGCTCTCTGAACTGGCCGAACTGACCATTGAAGCCACCGCAGATGCGCAGCTGCTCTTGATGGAAGTACCTATGGAGCTGCCGAGCTAAGCACTTCATTTCATTAGAGGCTAAAACCCGTTTTCGGGCTGTTTTACCAAAAACAGCCCGAAAACGGGTTTTCTATTTCAAAACTTCCTCAGGGTTTCCGACAGATTTTTATACCGGGGTAATCAGGAAGAATGGCCGTTGGCGTAGAGGTTTTCAGAGGCTGCGGCGCTGGTAGCAGGTTTGATCATCACCTAACCAAATGCCGTATGAAAACTTACCTACCCGCCCACCTCACCAGAGTCCTGCTGTTGGGCTTCACCGCCTTCGCCGGGGCTGGATTTAGGAAGACGTTCGGTGCGCAGCCCGGTACCCGCTTAAGATGAACTACTGGTATGACGCGGTCATTAGGTAGGTATCCTTCACATTGCAGGACAATAGCTCACAACGTACCACTTTCAAGGGGTAGTGCCGGGAAACAAAATCCGCCGGAGCCGAAGCATTGAGCGTAGAGTGGGAGGTAGGGGAGATCTGGGGGCATTCAAGACAGCGGGGCAGTAGAAAAGGAGTGAGCAGGAGGCAGAAGCATTCAAAGATAGCGAAAGATGCACACCAGGCGGGGAGCCTTTCTTGATGTCTCTGGCGCAAATGTTTGTGAGTGTTTGCAAGGTAGAGTTTCTGTTTTGGGGCTGTTTTCTAAAAAGTAGCTCCAAAACGTAACTGCCTACCTCCGCTTGCGCTCGGTGGAGGTACAAAGGGAAGTACTGACAATCCATGGTGAACCCTTCTCATGGCCACTCGTTTTTAAAGGGAAACATATCCTCAACTTTAAACTGAGAACCATGAGCACAAATCAGGAGAATAATCTGCAGGACCCCACCAAACAGTATGAAAAACCGCCCTTCAAGGAGCCCAAGCAAAGTGAGCCCGGCGAGGAATCAGAAATGAAGCTGAAGCCTGACCACGGCGAAGAAACCTACAAAGGCAGCGGCAAACTGGAAGGCTGCAAAGCCATCATCACCGGGGGCGACTCCGGGATTGGCAAAGCGGTGGCCATTGCCTTCGCCCGCGAGGGCGCCGATGTGCTGATTTCTTACCTGAACGAGGAGGAAGACGCCCAGGACACCGCGCAGTGGATTGAGAAAGCCGGCCGCAAAGCCGTGCTGGTGCCCGGCGACATCAGTGAAGAGGCCCATTGCCAGAAAATAGTGGAGCGGGCCGTGGCCGAGTTCGGGCAGATTGACATTCTGGTGAACAACGCCGCCTTCCAGATGGCGCGCAAGTCGTTGCAGGACATTCCCAGCGAGGAGTTTGACAAGACCTTCAAGACCAACATCTACGCCATGTTCTACCTCTGCAAAGCCGCTGAGCCGCACATGAAGCCGGGCAGTACCATTGTGAACACCACCTCGGTGAACGCCTACAAACCCACGCCTACGCTCCTGGCCTACGCCGCTACCAAAGGCGCCATTCAGAACTTCACCGCCAACCTGGGCCAGCTGCTGGCCGAGAAAGGCATACGCGCCAACTGCGTGGCCCCCGGCCCCATCTGGACGCCCCTCATCCCGGCCACCATGCCCGCCGAGGACGTGAAATCCTTCGGGAAAGACACCCCGCTGCAACGCCCCGGCCAACCCGCCGAGCTGGCACCCATCTACGTGCTGCTGGCCTCCCAAGACTCCAGCTACATGACCGGCTCCACGGTGCAAGTCACCGGCGGGACACCCACTATTTAGTCCTGAGTTCAGAGTCCTGAGTTCTAGTCAGATTTCCGTTTTTGGCCTGTTTTCACGAAAACAGGCCAAAAACGGAATTGGGTATTGTCTGAATGACAGTTTTACACCTCAACAAAGAGGGTGGAGGAATGAAATTGTTTTCTTCGGCGGTAGCCAAGTTTAAAAGAAACACCAATGAGCCAAGGTTTCACTGACACGCATGCATTGAACAGCTGCGGGTTTAAAGGGACCTAATTGGCTTCTATGCCTATTGATTGGAACACGGGCTTTCCTGACGCTTGTGCTTCTTTGCCGCCTTGGTTGTAGCAGAAGATGGGGTAGGGTTACTTGATAGGGGCGGTCCATTCTATTCCACTGATGTCAATGAGTTTTAAAGAATAGTTTTCTTTAATGGGTACCCCTCTCAGATCTAGGGCAATGTCTGCTTTTGCGCCCAGAGGAATGATTAAACTGTGCTGGCCCGGCTTGATTTTAGTCACGTAATGATTGTGTATTCTGTGGGTTGGAAATTCAGCCAGTTCTTTCTGGGTGATGGATTTGATGACTTTGTTATTTTCATCTAACACCTCAATGCCAATCAGAAAAGAGCCATACACATCTGCCCCTTCTACTCTGAACAACTGAAACGTAAGGTGCGAACCGTGCTGCTCAATATGGGAGATCTCAACTTTAGGTTTGACAGACTTGTTATGAAGGGTGCCCAACACGCCGCCGTGAAAATATTGGTTGGTAAACAAGGTGAGCCCCAAGATACCACAAGACATTACCAACACGGTGAAGGGCAGGTTTTTCACCGGCAAATGGCCTGAACCTAACCAGGTAAACCATCTTGTACGGGTAAAAGCATACGGCCGGGTCATAAGGAAGTGATCCAGTGAATAGGCGCCGCTGCCCGTTAAAAACAATACAAACCCGCTTGATACGCCCAGAACGCCAATCTGCCATTCGTCCAGGCAAGTGGTGCCCAGCCAACCCGATCCCAACAAAATCCCCAGAGCCAGGAAAAAGACCCCTACACTCATAAGTCTTGTGCCTAGCCCTAGAATGAGGAGCAAGCCTACCACCGCCTCTACAAGGGTAAAGGAAACCATGGCCACCTGCAGAGTGTCAGGGTTAGAAACCAAATATTCTATAAGGGTTTTATGCCTAAAGCATTGGGGAGGAAGTGATTGAATTTTTCGCCTATGTAACCGGCCTCTTCCGGGATAAGCTTATTCTCTAAGATGAGGCGTCTCCAAAACGCCGAAAAGTAGGTCCAACCAATTACCCATCGCAGGGATAGGGTTAAGAGCCCGGCCGTGGGGTAGGCCGTGCTGTCATGCTGTAAGTTCATTGACTCTTTCTATTTTATAAAACGTGAAAAAAATGTACCCGTGTGATAAGATCAGGCTACATCTAGTTTCAGGCGTTTATATAAAATATACTTGGGTGGGCTATTACCAGAGTAGTCTGGTGAACAGCGGTGGTTGGTCTTTGCAGAGCGCGTAAGAAAAAACCGGGCACAAGAGAAACAGATAGGTTCTGCCTGCTTGAGAATTTTAGATTGCCTTACAGCTGAAAGGAGTGGGTCAGTGCTTTGGGTATACTGGCATGAATTGAATGGGGCGGTGGTCTTGGAGCCATTAAGGGCTTTGACGTAGTCCACGTTGACCGTTCCCAACAATGCCTCTTTGACTCCGCAGGGCATTAACCCCAACAGCACAAGACACACCAGTAAAAGGTGTCTTATCTTGTAGATATGGCTTGTTTGTAAGGGCATTGCTCCAACTATATAACCTATAGTTTCTACAACGGTAAAGTAGTAGGGTTATTTTAAGCCAGCGGTACGGCTAAATGAGAGAGTGGAGTTCTTCTTGTGACGTACGCGGCAGGAGGCTGCTCTTTGGGCATGTCAGGTGTTTAGCTGCTTGCTGCAAGCAGTTACAGGGGAGCCGTCATTTACCTAACCGCCGTGAAAGTATTGATCATATGGTCGTGCTGTTAAAATATATGGAAGCAAGGTGCTTCAATGAAATGTTAGAGCATGTTTAAATTTGCCTTTTGCGCTGCAAACGGGTATCAAAAGAACCTGACTTTGCCTTTTTTCCGCACCATAGCGGGGCGTATGCTGCTCAAAAAACGCTTCGCCAGAACCTTTCGCTCCCCGTTTTCGCTTGCAAAATCAAAATGTAAACAAGCTCTTAGGCGGATTTATCAATTTGGGAAAATTTCGGCCAAAGGTTGTTCCGCCCAAGTTCTTTATTTAGTAGGCTTTTATTTCTGTTAGGCCCGTGGTTGGCTAAATGGTTTGCACGTTTTTACCAAAGTAGACTTTATAAATGGGGCTGTAGATTCTTCTCCTGCACGTAAATTTAACCAAAGCAGAGTCCGGTTGATTCTCCTGAAGGTAAACTGGCCCTATATTCTCATATAGCCTTTTATCATCTGGCGTGGTTGTGCGCGGTTAAGCCATGGTCTTGCCTTCCTAGAGCTTTGTACTGGGTGTAAGAAACCATTCTCCTCTATGATCAGCAAATGCTGCTTCTGCAATGAGCACATGTTCTATAGCTAAAGAAATAAACTGTTTAATGCTTAGCCTCTGAAAGTTGCCAGGCTAAAAATAAAATTAGGAGCGCCGCAAACGCGGTGGTTGGTTGCATCCAGGAAACATAGCCTATGATGGCAATTTGCACGGTAAGCCAAAGAAGAGTGATGGTGCCGCAAATAAAGGAGGCCTTCCGGGCCATGCGATGCCCCCGAAAGACTGCAATAGCGGCGATGAGAGCAGAACCGCCCACAATGATGAAAAGAATTAGGCTGGGAACAAAGTAGTTGGGGAAGGGGCTCCCTTTTAACCACTCCGTAGGAACGTTCTCTGCCCCCGCCATGCCGTAATACCCCCCGCCAAAGGCATTCAACGCAAGCAGGGCAAGCAGAAAACCTAAGGTGTAGCGGATAAGCTTTTCAATGTGTTGCTGACTCTTTTTTTGCATACTTTTTTCTTGATTTAAATACATGCCAACGCTATTGCGCATGAGACGGCGAGGCCGTTGGCTGGAGTATGATTTTTATACATTGTTGGAAATTGAGCTTATTTTCTTTTGTTCCTTGCCGAAATTTTTGGCACTCCGTCTCCAGGTCTAATTTCGGAAACAATGGTTGCTTGCGGAAAATACTTTTTTATTAGATGTCTAACTGGTATTCTTGTTTCCTTACTTTCTGTGTGATTTTTTTATCAAGTATTTCTTCTGCCATTGATTCTCCTTCTGGCATTTGAATCAAAGAGCTTGTATGAAAGGGTGCCTTGTCCCAATCAATAATCCTATACATCAAGCGATTCAATTGCTCAAGGTGTTCATCATCTCCTAAAATAGACATTCCCGCTCCAAAAGGGTTTGCCAAAAGTACCTTGTCAGGTGCTTCTTTAATTAATCTAAAATTGAGAATATCTTCTACTGAGAGTGGAATATGAAAGTCGTAAAATTTTAAAAGCACAAAGCCATCAACAACCATTTGAAGATGAAAATGAGGGGTGTTGGCATTTTTTTGAATTATCATGACCTTGTCTATCAGTTTTCCTGATATTAACTGACCATTCACTATTTTTATATCTTACTGTATATTCAGTGATTTTGCTGGATTCATTTCCTCCTTTAAATCATTGATATTCTTAAATGGTGTTTCAAGGTTAGCAATCTATTGGATGTAACTATTAAAGCGGAAGAACCCTATTGGGTAAGGCAAATATTTCTTAAAATGCTTTTTCTTGATTCCTTTTGGTCTTAAAAACCAATGGTAGCAAGGAGCATTCAATTTAAAAGAGTCAATGGGCTGGCTGTCAAGGGAATATATCCCTTTTGTATATGCAGCTTTAAACTCTTCATAAACTCTTTGATTTTCCTCTAGCTGTTTATTATTCCTTTCTTCAATTTCTTCTGGAGTAAGGCTGTTGATAAAATCTTTTATATCCATGTTTTTACATTACAGCAGCGGTTGGGTTAAAGAGCGTTTTAATGCTTTTTAGGTGTTGTGGGTGGCAGTGATTTTATTGTTTGCAGTACCTGATGCTACATCAAAAGCTTTACATTTTCTAAAGAAGACTTTTGGATATTAGTTGAGGGCTGCGTGTATGTGTAAAAAAAGCCCCTGTTGCCAGTTACACCTATATGGCTCAAGGCACTAACATGCAATTTGCCCTTTTCATTTGCTAAAGTCATCTACGTGCAGTCAGCGATAGTTTTTTGTTTCATTAACCTCTTCTTGTATTCTTTTATTGATGTCCACTTTAGCATCTAAAAAAGTGTAAATGATGGTTCGGTATTCCCGCGCAAATGGATTTGTAATGGAGTCTGATACAAGTGAAGTATGAAAATACGGACTGGTTTCTTCTAATTCACTGTCGTGGCCCGGATAGCTTTTAACCCGTATGAGGTGGTCATACGGGTGGTCAAGTTTAAACCAGTTGACATAGTCTGCGTTGAAAGAGACCGCCCTGATTTTATTCTTGGTGTAGTAATTGATGGCTCCGGCCTGGCCGTAGTTGTCGCAGAGCACCAAGGTCTTACCTGGTTCAGGAAGATTCGAATATATGCCATCCACTTTGTGGGCCAGCTCTTTCCAGCCTAGCATATCGGCAAAGTCTTGTGGCAATGCATGGTCTTTGCCGTCTTCCCACCTAAGCATTCCCAGATCCCTGTACTGCTCTGCATGTTGCAGAATGTATTCAGGGCTTTTATTGGGGAAGGCAATATTATACATCGGAATAAAAAAAAGGACCGGAATGGCAATGGCAACGGCTTGCCAATACCTTTTCCGGCCGGTCTTCAGCATGTCGGCAATAAAAACAGCCCCGAAAGCTACATAAATGGGGTACAGCCCGATGGCGTAATAATCCTTCGCCTTGAAATAGATAAAAACAGCAAGCGTAAAAATAATTGCCCAGAAAAAGGCTTTATACGTATGAAAGGGTCTGTAAAACAATAAGGTATACAGGGCTGAAAAAATGACAAAAAGTGAACCGGCATAAAAAAGGAGCTGCGATTTCAGAAACCCCCACGCGTTCACATGAACCAGCTGGGTCTCAGCCAATTCATTCAGATGATGTATCACCGGAAACTGGTTCTGGTATTGCCATAAAAGGTTTGGCAGGATAAGCAGCAGCCCTGATAGCATGGCCAGGTATAGGTGCTTCCTAATCAGTACTGCACGTTGTTCGGTCATCAAAATGGCCGGTAAAAGACCAATGAGCAGGAAAACGATGTTGTACTTATTCAAAAAACCTATGGCAAATATTATGGCGCCAACATACAGCCACTTCGGCTTTTGGGTATTTAGGTACTTTATGACAATGAAGTAAAGGGAGGTCCAGCATAAAGCGTCCAAGGAGTTGGGTTGATAAAGCGTATTGAGTCTCAGAAGAGCAGAAAATAAAACACCAGTAGCCCCTAAAATCAAGGCAACTAAATTACCGTTTAGTTCTTCTATCGCTTTCCAAACAACAACAATGGTTAAGGCGCCGAAAAGGGCAGGAAAAAACTTAACCCAAAACAGACCGTTACCCAGGAGCTTGATGAGGAAGGAGATCCAGGCTGTCATGGGAGGTATGGACACATAGCCCCACGCCAGATGGTTTGCTTGGTCCAGGTGGAGGTATTCATCTCGCTGCAAATCATACTCAGGGCTTATCAGGATGAACTGTAAAAGAAATTTCAAAATGACAAATCCTGTTAAGACAATTGCTTTTCTTGCCATCAAATGCTGAGTTTAAAATTACAGGCAACGGCCTCGTGCATGAGGCGTGCAAGGCCGTCGGCCGATGCTGGCGTTTATACAATGTTGAGCAATGTTATTTTTTGTCCAACCAGTGCCTATTACCGCCATTGGGGAAGTAAAACTCCACGAGCAAGTTATTTTCTTTCTCTTCTAAAATCTTTACTCTCTTAACATTTTCTAAATCATCTAGGTCATCTACAAGGTCAAATCCGCTCATCTCACCTAAAACAACTCCGTAGAGCCCATACTTTCTAATGAGTTCTACATTAGGGCGTCCCATTATACTTTTTCCAGTTACCTGCACTCTTAAATTGTCGTTGAAGTCATTTCCATACGTTCTGTCTAACCCGAATCCAGTTAATATTATCGCTGTGAAAGGGATAAACATTGGTAGCATGCTTAATCCTAAAAGAGCCGTTAAAGTCCAGACGTAAAATTTGACTCCCTTTTTACTCCAGTATTTTATAAGTATGTAAACTGTATAAACTAGCCATATCCAGAAAAGTATCCTGTCAGCCCAATATCCTTGGAGGCTTATCCCTTTTATAATGTCGAGTGTAAGATTAATTATTAAAGCTGCTGAAAGAATTATGTAGATTAAGTAGATTCTTTTCATTTATTAATGACGCTCAACGGTTAGTATAAAAAACGTGCGAGGCCGTCGGCCGAGATGATTTTTATACAGTCCTATGTTTGTAAAAACTAATTAACTTGTATAAAAGAGAAGAAAGGAAGGAACAAGATTTATTATACAATAAGGCCCTTGTAAGCCTGTCTAAC
>NZ_JACJIQ010000031.1:0-35044 GCF_014138425.1 Rufibacter ruber | reverse complement strand
TCATTCGTACTGAATTGCCTAAGGAAAAAAGGAAGGACTCAAGACTCAGGACTCAGGACCCAGAACTCACTCCAATACTCCCCCTTTGAAGGGGGTGAAGGGGGATGTTTACACATGGAGAGCACGTATTGCTGAGGTACGGTCACCCGCCACTTGCCCCACGCATGACGGACAACTTCTCTCCCGGGAGGGGTTAGGGGTGGGCTTTACGCATGGCTGATCTCCCCGTGGCTCCCGGCGTGACTGGAGACCTGCCCCATTCCTTGACACGAGACCCAGTCTCGCGCCAGTTCCTTCTCCCAACCACCTGCCCTTAACTATTCATCAGGCCCACAGACAACGTTGTTAACAGGTGACCCAATCCTGTAAATCAAAGTTCATCCTGAAAATCCTGCTTCCCGTTTCTGACCTACTTTTTCAAAAACAACGCCAAACCAGCAGCAACTAACCCTAAATTGATGTGGAGAAAAGAACACTTTATTGATTCTTCCGTTATATTCAAACATTACTATATACCTCTTCAAAGATGGAAGCCGAAAGAGACAAAACCCTCTGGAAGATTGCGAAGAAGCGGGTGGCGTTCAAGCGCCATGTATCTTCGTATTTAGTTGTGAACGCGTTTCTGTGGGCGCTGTGGTATTTCAACAGCACGTACCAGAGCCACTACAGCGGCCTGCCCTGGCCGGCGTGGGTAACGTTGGGCTGGGGAACGGCCTTGGCGTTCAGTTACTATGATGCCTACCACGCCAGACATGATGCCGCCGCCGCCCGGGAATACGAGAAGTTAACCCGCAAGAAGAATTCTTAGAACCTAACCAATAATTTGGTAGTTTTGCTAGTAGACCAAAACTAGCTAAACCATGCCTAAATTTAGATCTGGCGTTCTGCACGGAGACGAAGTGCAGGAATTATTCAAGTACGCTAACGAGAACAACTTCGCGCTTCCGGCCGTGAACGTGATTGGCACCAACTCCATCAACGCGGTGTTGGAAACAGCCAAGGCGGTGAACTCTCCTGTCATCATTCAGTTTTCCCAGGGCGGAGCCCAATTCTATGCGGGCAAGAGCCTGAACAATGACGGCCAGGCGGCCGCTATTGCCGGCGCTATCTCTGGTGCCCACCACGTACACCAGATGGCAGAGGCCTACGGGGTACCGGTGATTCTGCACACTGACCACGCCGCCAAGAAACTCCTCCCCTGGATTGACGGTCTGCTAGACGCCGGTGAGAAGTTCCACGCGCAGCACGGCAAGCCCCTGTTCAGTTCGCACATGCTGGATCTGTCTGAGGAGCCCATTGAGGAAAACATTGAGATCTCTGCCAAGTACCTGGCGCGCATGGCCAAACTGGGCATGACCGTTGAGATTGAACTTGGGGTGACCGGTGGTGAGGAAGACGGTGTTGACAACTCTGATGTAGACAGCGCGCACCTGTACACCCAGCCTGAGCACGTGGCCTACGCCTATGAAGAACTAGGCAAAATCAGCCACCGTTTCACCGTGGCCGCCGCTTTTGGCAACGTGCACGGCGTGTACAAGCCTGGCAACGTAGAGCTTCGCCCTGAGATTTTGAAAAACTCACAGGACTATATCCAGCAGAAATTCGGTACGGGCCCTAACCCGGTGAACTTCGTGTTCCACGGCGGTTCTGGCTCTGAGAAAGAGAAAATCACCGAGGCCATTGAGTACGGTGCCATTAAGATGAACATTGACACTGACATGCAATGGGCCTTCTGGGACGGCGTACGCGGCTACTACGAGAAGAAGAAAGACTACCTGCAGGGGCAGATAGGGAACCCAGACGGCGAAGACAGCCCTAACAAAAAGCACTACGACCCCCGCGTATGGTTGCGCGCCGGCGAAGAAACCTTTGTGGCCCGTCTCAAAGAAGCCTTTGAAGACCTGAACTGCCTAAACCGCAACGCGGAATAATGTACTAATTGATTAATGTGCAAATGTGCTCTCCCAGCACATTTGTCTAACAGAAAGCCGACTCGCAAGAGTTGGCTTTCTTGTTTTCAGCCTGTTTTCCCAAAAACAGGCTGAAAACAAGAAAGCGGTGTTCCTACTCCCTCTGGGAGAAGGTTAGGAGGAGGGCAATGCAGTTGAAGCTGCAGTTGGCGCAGACACTCGCAGGTCTGGAAGACACTGCGAGGTTTGGAGCAGGCGCACTTCGCCTACTTCAAGTTTGAGCGTAGCGGTAACTTGGAGTAGAAATGACAGCCAGTTTTCAACTGGCGGAAGTTGGAGAAGTTGATTAATCTGTGAATGAAATTCGTCAGTTGAAAACTGACACCATGTGCAGCCACAAGTTACCGCTGCGCTCAAACTTGCGGCAGAAAAGAAAAGCGTTTTCAGCCTGATTTCTGAAAACCAGGCCGAAAACGCGTTTCTCAGATTAATCTTCCGCAGCGCGGAAACAGACTAGTTACCAGTCAGACCCGGCGCCGCCGCCGCCAAAGCTCCCGCCGCCAAAACCACCGAAGCCACCGCCTCCTCCCCCAAAACCGCCCCCGCCGCCAAAAATGCCGCGGCCGCCGGAGAAATCCCCGAAGATGACAGGCGGGAAGAACGGGCCGCCCAGGGTGCGGGAACTGCGTCTTCCGCCGCGGCCGCCACCGCCTCTGCGGCTAATGATGAAGATGAGGATCATGACACCAATGATGACCCAGAGAATAGAGAACCCGCCTTCCCCCTCGCCCTGCCGGTCACGCGGGTCGGCTTTGTATTCGCCGCTGGCTACGTCAATGATGAAGCTGGTGCCTTTGTCCAGACCGGCGTAGTAGCGGCCTTGCTGGTACTCGGGCTTGATGGTGTACTCGGTGATGCGTTTGGCAATGGCGTCTGGCACCACGCCTTCCATGCCGTAGCCGGTGGCAATAAACACTTTGCGCTCCTGTACGGCGGTGATGATGAGAATACCGTTGTTTTTGCCTTTCTGCCCTATACCCCATTGTTCGGCCAGCCGAAAGGCATAGTCAGAAATATCATAGGGCCCAATGGAGGTGATGTTGACAATGGCAATCTGGGTAGAGGTGCTGTCATTGTAATTGACCAGTTTCTGCTCCAGCGCCTGTTCTTCCTCTGGTGAGAGAATGTTGGCCAGGTCATTGACCAGCCTTGGCGGGTTGGGCCTGGGCGGAAAATCCTGCGCCCATGCGGTAACCGCCCATAGCCACAGCAAGCCCAGAAGTAAGGTGGTTTTTCTCATGTGGTTGGTTCCTTGCCCATGTCTCTCCCAAAGGAGATGTCATCAGACAGTTCATTGATGTCTTTGTGGTCACCGGCGTACGGGAAGTAACTTTTGAGCTGGTCTCCGGCCATTTGAATGCCTTTGCTCAGGCCTTCGGCGTACTTGCCTTGCTTGAAATCAGCAATGACCACTTTATTGATCTCTTCCCAGAAGTTCTTAGGCACCACGCCGTTGATGCCGGCGTCACCGAGCACGGCAAACTTGTGGCTTTTCATGGCCACGTAAAACAGCACGCCGTTGCGCAGTTTGGTCTGGTGCATGTGCAGGTAGGCAAAAACCTGGGCAGCGCGGTCCAGCATGTGGCCCTCGCAGGTTTCTTCAATGTGCACCCGTATCTCGCCAGAGGTGTTGCGTTCCGCCTCCTGAATGGCCTGCACAATCACGGCCTCATCGGCCTCGGTTATAACGTCGCGGGGCATGTTTGGAGAGTTCTGAGTCTTGAGTTATGAATTCTGAGTCAAGGGGAATTTCTGTTTTCGGGCTGTTTTTCTGAAAACAGCCCCAAAACAGAAAGTCTTGCTACGTGATACGCGCTACCTGATACGCATTAGAACTGTACGGTAGGCGCTTTCTGGGCACCGGCATCTGCCTCAAAGTAGCCTTTCTTCTCAAAGTCAAACCAGCCGGCGTAGATGTTGCGCGGGAACGACCTGATGTAGGTGTTGTACTCCTGCACCACGGTGTTGAATTTATTGCGCTCCACAGAGATGCGGTTCTCTGTGCCTTCCAGCTGGGCCTGCAGCTCCAGAAAGTTCTGGTTGGCTTTCAGGTCTGGGTAGGCTTCAACGGTGGCCAAAAGGCGCGAAAGCGAGCCGCTCAACTGGCCCTGCGCCGCCTGAAACTTCTGGATGTTCTCTGGGGTGAGCTGGTCGGCGTTCAAGTTTACGCTGGTAGCCTGGGCGCGGGCTTCCATCACCTGGGTAAGGGTTTCCTTCTCAAAGTTGGCGGCGCCTTTTACGGTGTTCACCAGGTTGGGCACCAAGTCAGCGCGGCGTTGGTAGGCGTTCTGCACCTGGCCCCATTGGCCAGACACCTGCTCGTCCAGTTCTACCATGGTGTTATAGCCGCAGGAAGTCTGGGAGGCCAGTACCAGCAAGCCGAAGAAGTAAAGCAATACTTTTCTCATAGTGGGTTTATAGTTTCAGAAGTAGTTAAGGTACACAAATATATTCAGAAATGTATACAGCTTTGCTTCTTACGTGTTTGCCGCAAAAAATATGCGTTTCTGGCCTGTTTTCAGAAAAACAGGCCAGAAACGGAAGTGCAGTGGTTCTATGTTTCTGCCGGCGCACAGTATCTGATTGTCCCCCTTTGAAGGGGTAGGGAAATGATTGCTCATGCAGCGTTACACATGCTGAGTCGCGCATTCCTATGTGGTCTGCATGGCCTGGTATAGGTTGTACACGCCCTGGCTCGCAGAAATGTCCATGTCCACGCTCTGGGCATCGGCTGCGCCGAAGATCAAAAAGAGGACCAGCGCCAGACCAGCCCGCTTCAGGGGTTGGCAGCATTGGGAGAAGCAGCACATGGACAGGGAGAAACTCATCTAGGAACCGGCAATGGTGATGCTTGCCAAGGACCACTCTTCTGGCGTTCTATGACAGAATTGCCAGAAAAATAGCCGAAAGCCGTGTAAAATCTTTATTTTAGCCTTGGGCCTGTCTGTTATTTCTGCAACCGCGCCAACGCAAGCCGTGGTTTGCGCCGCTGTTTTGGGGCAGATTTCAGAAAAACAGGCCAGAAACAGAACCCTGGCCCCCGGTAAAAAGCAAAGCTTGCTACCGGGGGCCGGGCGGGCGAGACTTCTTTCTTCCGGTTTCCCCCGCAGAAGCAGTACTACTTATGAAAGCAATTATTCCGGTGGCCGGCATGGGTGCCCGCCTCAGACCTCATACGCATACCCAACCCAAAGCCTTGGTGCCCATTGCGGGAAAGGCCATTCTGGGCCACATCATTGAGCATTTGCAGGCGGCGGGCATTACGCGGTTTGTGCTGGTGGTGGGCTATCTGGGCGAAAAGATCATGCATTACGTGCAGCGCAAGTACCCGCAGCTGCAGGTGGAGTTTGTGGTACAGCAACCGCGCGAGGGGCTGGGCCATGCGCTGTGGGCGGCCAGGGAGACGTTCCGGAGCGAGGAGAACGTGCTCATTCAGCTGGGCGATACCATTGTAGACGTGGACCTGGCGCAGATTCTGGCCATGGACCACACGGTGCTGGCCGTGAAGAAGGTGAAAGACCCGGGCCTCTTCGGCATTGCCGAAATGGACCATGACGGGTTCATCACCAAAGTGGTGGAAAAACCGCGTATCCCAAAGTCTAACTTCGCGCTGGTGGGCCTCTACAAGATTGCCAACCCCGCCAAGCTGGTCCAGTCGCTGGAGCACTTGATAGCCAATGACATCAGGACCCAGAACGAGCACCACCTCACTGATGCCCTCATGCACATGATCCAGGAGGGCGAGAAGATGGTGCCGCTCACCGTTGACCATTGGTTTGACTGCGGCCGCAAAGACACGCTGCTCCAGGCCAACGCCACCCTGCTCAACCGCCCCGAGTTCAAAAAATCTGAGTATCCGCAGTTCCCCAACACCATCATCATTCCGCCGGTGAGCATTGGCCGCGACGTGAAGATTGCCAACTCCATAGTGGGCCCTAACGTGGCTATTGGCGAAGGTGCCATCCTGAACTACACCATTGTGCGCAACTCCATCATAGGCGGCTACGCCGAACTGGGCTACGCCGTGCTGGAAGATTCTCTGGTAGGGTCAGACTCAGCGCTGAAAGGCCTGAGCCAGCGGCTGAATATTGGGGACAGTACGGAGATTGATTTTAGTCATTGACATGCGTGTCACGTAGCAAGTAGCGCGTATCATGTAGCAAGACTGTAAGCCATACTTTATGATGTATTTGTAGTAAGATGTTGTCTTGATACTTGCTACGAGATACTTGATACTAACCATGAACAGAATCACCCAACTATTTAACATACAATACCCCATCATTCAGGCCGGCATGATCTGGTGCAGCGGCTGGAAACTGGCCAGCGCAGTGAGCAACGCGGGCGGACTGGGACTTATTGGCGCGGGCTCCATGTACCCAGACGTGCTGCGCGAACATATCCAGAAGTGCAAAAAAGCCACCGATAAGCCGTTTGGCGTGAACGTGCCCTTGCTGTACCCAGACCTGGAGGAGCACTTCAAGATCATCCTGGAAGAGAAAGTGCCCGTGGTGGTGACCTCGGCGGGCAACCCCAAGACCTGGACCAAAATATTGCAGGAGAACGGGGCCAAGGTGGTGCACGTGGTGAGCAACGTGAAGTTTGCCAAAAAGTGTGAAGAGGCCGGGGTAGATGCCATTGTGGCCGAAGGTTTTGAAGCCGGGGGGCACAACGGCCGTGAGGAAACCACCACCTTCTGCCTCATTCCCATGGTGCGGCAGGCGGTGAACCTGCCGTTGATCGCCGCGGGCGGAATTGGGAACGGTGCCGGGATCTTCGGGGCGTTGGCGCTGGGCGCCGAAGGCGTGCAGGTGGGCAGTCGGTTTGTGGCCAGCCTGGAGAGCAGCGCGCACCAGGCCTTTAAAGACCGTGTCATTGCGGCGCAGGAAGGGGATACTGAGCTTTCACTCAAACAACTCACGCCCGTGCGCCTGCTCAAAAACAAGTTCTTCCAAGACGTAAAAGCCGCCGAACTGCGTGGCGCCAGCACCTTAGAATTGGCAGAACTCCTGGGCTCCCGCCGGGCCAAACGCGGCATGTATGAGGGCGACCTGGACGAAGGCGAACTGGAAATTGGCCAGATTGCCGCGTTGGTCAGAGACATCCAGCCCGCCGGGGAGATTGTGCAGGAGATGTGGCAGGAGTTCTTAGCCGCCAAGCAGAAGTTTTGCGGGGAGTGGTAGCATTTCCGTTTTTGGCCTGTTTTCTGGAAATCAGGCCAAAAACAGGAATTATAGTAAAGTTTTAGCCAGATTATGATTTCTTCAGATGACAATGAAGAGAACTGCTCCTCTCTTGTCATTCTGAAAAGAATCTTGGTGGCGAACGGTAGTAGCAGTTGCCTTTCTGGTACGCCCACAACTTCCTTTCAGGATGACAGAATAAAAAGAGGCACCATATTCCATCTGAACAGACCAGAATCTCCTTTGCCCCAGAACCTTCTCCATACCGCCCTTGCCCAACACGTACAACTGACCTCAACCCAGGAGGCCGCGTTTCTGGCTATTTGCACCCCGCGTGAGGCGAAGAAAAAGGAGTTCCTGCTGCGCACGGGGGAAGTGAACCACTACCTGTACTTTGTGCAAAGCGGCTGCCTGCGGTCGTTTATTGTGGACCAAGGGGGCAAGGAGGTGAACCTGGAGTTTGCCGTGGAAGGCTACTGGATCAGTGACATCGCCTTCAACAAGCCCGCGCTGCTGTCTATTCAGGCGCTGGAGCCCACGCAGTACGTGCAAATTAACCTCCATGCCTTTGAGCAGCTCACGCAGGAAGAACCCGTTTTCAACCTGTTTTTCAGAAAACTGCTCCAAAACGGCTACTTCGCGTTTAAGAAGCGCATGCTCACCGGCATGACCCAGACCGCCGCCCAAAACTACCGCGATTTCCTGCTCAAGTTCCCCGGCCTGCCGCAGCGCATCCCGCAGTACCACATCGCGTCTTACCTGGGCATCACCCCTGAGTTCTTCAGCACCATCAAAGCAGAGGGGCTGGACTTGTACCAGCAGGCGATGGACAATCTGTAAGGCTTCCTTCTTCTTTTTAAGGCGCCTTCCGTCCCACTTGAAGGCCCGGGATGGTTCCTTCAGCAGACTTACTGATGTGAGGGGACGCCTTCCCGGGAATCACCTTTTCATATCTGTAGCTAAAGCCGCTGGTTCTTCTACATCTTTTGTGATCCCAGCTCGGCAAAGGGGCAGGGCTGTTAAGTTCTAACAAGGTCGCTCTTCCGGATTTGCCATCCGGAAGCAGGTCCTGAGGGGATTTGCAATCCCCGTTTCATGGCCTTTGAATAACTATTGCTGCGGATTGCAAATCCGCAGGATACTCCGCTGGTCGGGATTACAAATCCCGACCAGCGGAGGAAACAGGCTGAAAACGAAAAACAGTTTCTACGCCTTCCGTCCCCCTTTAAAGGCTTGGGATGACAAAGGCCGATGAAGGCCCATTTCATTCAGATAAGCGAAACGAAAAGATGATTCTCGGGAATGCGTGATTCTGCAGAAGAAATCATCCCGGGCCTTCCAAGGGGGACGGAATGCGTGAGAATTTATGAAAAGCCATTTCTTAAACTACCTTATTCTTTTCGGCTTTGGGTTTGCTGACCTTTGTCCTGTGAACCCGCGGCGGGGCAGACGTTTGGCCCCAACCCTTCCTTCCGCGCAGCGGGATTTCAATTTTTCACCCGCAATTACAAGCCTGTGGAAAGAAGGAGTTTTATCAAATTAGCCGCCGGAGGCGCACTCGCTATGACTACGTTATCTGCTTTCAGAAAATTTACAGACGAACTACAATACCAGGAATACACCATGCCGGTGCTGTTTGTGGGCCACGGTTCGCCCATGAACGGCATTGAAGACAATGAATTCAGCCAGCGCTGGACCCAGCTGGCGCAGGAGATTCCGGTGCCCAAAGCGGTGCTGGTCATTTCGGCGCACTGGTTTACCAGGGGCACCAAGATTACCGCCATGGATTTCCCGCAGACCATCCATGACTTTGGGGGCTTCCCGAGGGAGCTGTTTGCGGTGCAGTACCCGGCGCCGGGAGATGCGGCGCTGGCCCAGGAAACCGCCTCTTTGATTAAAACCGCCCCCGTAGAACTGGACCATGACTGGGGCCTGGACCACGGCACCTGGACCATTGTGCGGCACATGTACCCGCACGCCAACGTGCCGGTGCTGCAGCTCAGCATTGACTACACCAAAGGGCCGCAGTACCACTATGATTTGGCCCAGGAACTTTCTGCGCTCCGGAGGAAGGGCGTGCTCATCATGGGCAGCGGCAACATGGTGCACAACCTGCGCCTGGTGAGCTGGGAGATGATCAACGGCGGCGGCTATGACTGGACCCACACCATCAATGAGAAATTCAAAGACCTCATCCTGCACCGTGACCACCAGCCGCTCATTAACTACCAAACCTTGGGCAAAGAAGCGCTCCTGGCCATACCCACGGTAGAGCATTACCTGCCGCTCCTGTACACGCTGGGCCTGCAGGGCCAAGACGAAGCCGTGTCTTTTTTCAATGATAAGATGGTGGGCGGCTCTTTGACCATGACCTCGGTGAAGATAGGGGCGTAACCTCAAAAGAAAAGGAGGCTCTGTTGAACCTCCTTTTCTTTTGCAGGGGGATAGACCCTACCTTTTCACTTGCAGGAAGTAACCAGCCGTGTCTCCTGTCTGGCAGGGAGCTATCCCTTACACAGAGGGAGCAAAGCTAGTTTAAGGCAACCTTGTTCAATGAGTACCCTTTGCCAAACTTGATTTGGTTGCTTCTCAACAGCACTACTTTGTCTGGGGCAAGCCAGCAGGCGAAATTGGTGAAGGTCATGTAGCTGTTTTCACTGATCCTTTTAGGGCTGCTGATATCTCCGGTAGCTTTATTGACAACCCTGGTATAGGAAGACATATCCTTGGCTTCGCCTTTGGGGGCCTCAGAGGTGATGATGTAAATCTCATTCTTATTCTGGCTCACCAAGGCTTTCATCATATCTGCCCCGGGCAAGTCTCTTAAGACCAGGTTACGCCCAATAATGCTGTTCCATTTGTTTTCACCGGCCTCAAAACCTGTGATCAAGATGTCTTCAGCATATTGCAGCGGCGTTGACTTAGTGGTTGTACGCGTATGGTTGGTCCCTGGAATGGTAGAAGTGGTGGTGGTGGTAGAACTGGTGTTGTTGATGGCCTCAGAAACCAGGTAGATAGAAGAACCGTCTATCAAGATTTCTGACACCCACATGAGCTTAATGGCTTTAGGCCGGTCAAACTTTTTGCTGAAGGTCTTGCCGCCGTTCAGGACATCCTTATCGTTCACTTTGCTGTAGAGTTGCGCTACATACTCTTTGTTGAACTCTTTGCTCTTGTAAAGCTTTGCGTTCTTGGCGGTAAAGTCAATGTCATAGACATGAATGGCCACCAACTCTGACCTGTTCAGGTTTTTCTCTGTGGAGACTATCGCTCGCTCTCCGGCCAGTTTAAGTTTGTAGTGCCCAAAGCTTTCTTTCTCAGCCGTCTGGTGCTTTACGGCAACCTGCGCGGCTTCTTTGCCGGCGGTGTTCAGCTTGGTGAATTTTACCCTGTCCTTGTCTTTAGAGTTGGAGACTACCAGTACCAAGCCACCATCATCGGCAAGCGCAGAGGTCTCTATCTCTTCGTTTGTACCCGTTTTGAACTCTTTCTTGTACAGCTCCTCTAAATTGATGTCATACAGGGCCACCAGCGCATCTTTGCCCTTTTTAGGATATTGCTCCAGGGTGTAGAAGTACTTCCCGTTTTCAGAAAAACACACCCTGTGGGAGCTGGAGAGGGTTGGGTGCAACAGAGGAAGGTCTAACGCAACCTCTTTCTGCTTCACCAGTTTGCCCTCTACATCATACACCGAGGCTTTAAACCCGTGCCCTTTTTTTGTATAGGCGTTGGGGCGGCCATAGCTCTCCACTACAAAGATTTGGTTGCTCTCTGCGTGGTACTTGAAAAGGGGGTCTGTGTACTGCCCATGCTCCAGCGGAATACTGAATTTCTGATTCAAGTTGGCATCATACCCTACAATGGCCGCTTTCTTCTTGTCTATCTCCTTGAACATGAGAAAGAGATTGTCATTGATTTTCTCAGATGCCTTTCTGTGTACAACAGGCACCACTTTGTTTTTGTAATCAGATTTCACCTCTAATTCAAATTTCTGTGCTTGGCTGGTGATTCCTTTGGAGAGCAGGCCAACAAGAAGAAGAGCGTAAAGTTTTTTCATTTGAATGAATGATTAAATAAAGGGTTAAATTTTCCTTAAGATAACAACTAAGTTCAAACCCTGAAACCCTAGAACTATGGTTTCCTTTGGCAGAAGCGTTTTTTCTCATGAGGGCACTTTCCTTACAAATCAACCTTTCTAAATCTGCCATGGGCTGGTTTTCCGTTTTTGGCCTATTTTCAGCAAAACAGGCCAAAACGCCTTTTCTACTCTGCGGCTTTTCCTACCTTCGCGGTAGAGGGTTTCCGCGGCCGCGGAATAAAGAAGATGATCCAATACCTGCTTTTTGACTTTGACGGCACGTTGGTTGACTCCAAAGAAGCGTTTCTGGCGGGGTTCAACCAGTTGGCGGCGCGCGAGGGGTTCAAGCCCATACTGCCCGAAGAGGTGCCGTACCTGCGCACGCTCACCATTGCGCAGCGCGCCCAGTATTTGAATTTCCCGCTGTACAAACTGCCTTTCTTCACGCTGCGGTTTTACAGGCTGTACAAGCAGCAACTGAGCACGGTGACCTTGTTCCCCGGCATTAAAGAGCTGCTGCAGAGCCTGGCCGAGAAAGGCGTGCAACCGGTCATTCTTTCGTCAAATTCAGAGTCTATTATCCGGGAATTTCTGCAGCGGCAAGGCATTACGGCCGTGCGGGACGTGCTCACCTCCAGCCGGATCTTCGGGAAAGACAAGCTCCTGAACCGGTTCCTGAAAGCCAAAAAGCTGGCTCCCGCCCAGGTCTTGTATGTGGGCGACGAGCTGCGCGACATACTGGCCTGCCAGAAATGCGGCATCAAGGTGGCGTGGGTGAGCTGGGGCTATGATGCCTGGGAAGTGGTGCAGCCCGCCCACCCGGACTACGTGCTGCACACGCCGCAACAACTGCTGGAGATTCTGTAGAGGGCAAGTGCGTTTTTGGCCTGTTTCCCAGAAAACAGGCCAAAAACAGGAAGGGAATCTCCAACGATTTGGCTCATTGGTAGAAGCCCAGCGCCGGTTGGTCTAAAAGATTTTCGGGTGCCCCAATGTCTCTTTTACTTAGTGCCACCAAAGGGGAAAACTGCTCCTCTCACCTAAAACTTCTACCGCTATGGCGCTGCGCAACAAAGATTTTCTGGTTCTGCTCATCCGGCTTTTCCTGGGCTACGTTTTCTTCTCTTCGGGTATCTGCAAGCTCACGCACGGCAACTTCGGGCAGTTGATTGGTCCGCCGTGGCTGGAGGAACGGCTGGCGCAGTACGGGCTGGGGCTGTTTGCGCAGGTGGTGGCCGTGAGCCAGGTGGTGTGCGGGGCGCTGCTGTTCTCGCAGCGGTTCAGTACGCTGGGTGCGGTCATGCTGGTGCCCATGAACCTGGCCATTCTGGCCGTGACAATCTCACAGAACTGGACCGGTACGCCGTACGTGAACGCGGTTTTCCTGCTGCTCAACGGGTTGTTGCTGGCGTATGAACACCAGAAGTTCCGGTTCCTGTTTTCGGCTGCGCCGATGTCTGCGCCTGCCGCTACGGCTTTGGATAGGTACCGGGCCGGTTTTTGGCCGTGGGCTATGCTGGCGGCGGCACTGGTCACCCTGGCAGTAGCGCCGTTCAACGTTCAGGTGCTCACCAATACCGCCGGGCTTCTCACGTTTGCCTTGGCGGGCGCGGCGGTGCTGGTGCCGGCGGGGTTGAGCAGATTAGAAAAACTGATGGTGGCGCAGGCCATTGGCAATATGTGCTTGATGACGCTGGGGTTTGTCCCCATGGCCATTCAGGGGTTGTTGGTCAATTCAGGTATTCTGTTGGTTTTGCTGCTGGCCAACCCTTGGCTACGTGCCAGAAACAAAGGCAAGAATCTACAGACGGCCTCCCTTTCGGCGTAGCCAATGACTTGCCTGACCTAAGGCTGGGAAAGCAAAGAGGCCGGAAGTGCGTTTCCGGCCTCTTTTTGTCAAAATAGGGCAAAAACAGGAATTGCCCTAGCATTTAGAACCTCACGGGTACAGCAGGTACTTCTTGCGCAGCTCTTTGAAGGCGGCCAGGCCCGGCTGCCACGTTTCCCTGATTCGCTCCTCTGACCAGCCTTCCTGCACCTGCTTCCGGAAATCAGACACGCCAATGAGCCGCTCAATCACCCCCATCTGTTTGCTGTAAGAAGAGTCAAAGAAACGTTCTTTCTCTGGATAGGCGTTGTAGAGCTCCAGCAGCCAGCCAATGTTGATTTGACGCTTCCTTCTAAGTTGCTCCACGTCATAAGTACGCAGGTCCAGGCCATAGCAGACTTCGTTCATGTGCAACGGACTCTCGCTCATGCCGGGTATGCTCACGGGCGTGTAAGAGAACTCGTACTTGCCTTTGAGTTTGGGCGCGCCCATGATGGTAAACGGGTATTGGGTGCCGCGGCCGTGGTTCAGAATGGTGCCTTCAAACAGACAGGTGCTGGGGTAGAGCATGATGCTCTGCGCGGTGTTCAGGTTGGGCGAGGGCTTCACCGGCAGCACGTACGGCATGTCATGGTGGTAATTGGCAATTTTAATGATGTTGATTTTGTCCAGCTTGAGGCCGTGGGCCATCCAGCCTTCGCCGTTGATCATCTGCGCAAACTCGCCCACCGTCATGCCGTGCGCAATAGGGATGGGGAACTGCCCGATGCCTGATTTGTGCTTCATGTCCAGAATGGGGCCGTCAATGAGGTAGCCGTGCGGGTTGGGGCGGTCCAGCACCATGAACTCCACCTTGTGCTCGGCAGCAGATTCCATGACATCGCGCAGGGTGTTGATGTTGGTGTAGAACCGTACGCCCACGTCCTGAATGTCATAGATAAGTACGTCAACGTTGGCGAGGTCTTCTTTGCTGGGCTTCTTCTTTTTGCCGTAGAGGGAGATGATGGGGATACCCGTTTGCGCATCTACCTCATCGCCCACGTGCGTACCGTTGCTGGCGTTGCCCCTGAACCCATGCTCGGGCCCAAACACTTTCACAATCTTTATACCCAAAGCCTGCAGACTGTCAACGCTGGACTTGTTCCCGATGATGGAGGTGGGATTTACCACCAACGCCACACGCTTGCCTTTTAGGTACGGCACGTACTTTTGGGTTTGGTCAGCGCCGGTCATGAGGCCAGGTTTTGCGTTGGCCGCCGTCGGCTGGCTGCTGGTTGCGGTGGAATTGGCAGAGGTTTCTTTAGAGCAGGAGGAGCAGCTTAAGGTCAGCAGCAATAAACCGCAGGAAAGGTATGATAGGAACGTTTTAGCCATAGTTTGGAGGGTTGCGTTGGGTGAGATGCCCGTAAGGCTGCTAATGTAGAAGGTTATATTGAGAATAGGAATGCTTTTAAGAAAAGTTAAAAAGTTGGTTCTATTGCCGCCTGCCGCTGACCGCTTCTGTGGCCGGCCCTTTTCCTGGGCTTTCAGCACAGTGGCAGATTAAACTATTTATTGTCAGGAACATCAAAGGAGGAAAAGTCCCGCACCGCTATGTTTCAAATCTTTCTTCGCCTGCTCACCCTGGCGGTGACCGCCTTCTTTGTTTCGGCTTATAAGGGAGAAGCTGCGCCTGCCTCGCCTAAAGCACCGCTGTACTTTCCGGCGGTTGGTTCTTCTTTCTGGGAAACCATGACTCCCCAAAGCCTGGGCTGGAACACCGCCGCCCTCCCTGAGCTGATTTCCTTTCTTAATAAAAATAACACCAGGGCGTTTCTGCTGTTGAAAGACGGCAAAATAGTGGTGGAGCATTACAATGGCTCCGTTGCCAGAGGAAGGCCTTTTCAGGTGAACAGCCGCTGGTATTGGGCGTCGGCGGGCAAAACGGTTACGGCTTTCATGGTGGGCAAGGCCCAGGAAGACGGCTATTTGTCTATCACCGACCCAACCAGCCGGTATCTGGGCAATGGCTGGACGAGCCTTGCCCCTGCGCAGGAACATCAAATCACCATCAGGCACCAGCTTACCATGACCACCGGCCTGAACGACCTGGTGCCGAACCGCAACTGCACTACCCCCGCCTGCCTAACCTACCGCGCTGCCCCTGATACCCGCTGGGCCTATTACAACGCGCCATACACCTTGCTTAGCCAGGTAGTAGAGAAAGCAACCAAACAAGAGTTCCAAACCTATTTCCAGACCCAGCTCCGGGACAAGATTGGGATGGATGGCCAGTGGCGGCACCTACAGGATAATTACGTCTATATCAGTACGCCAAGGTCTATGGCCCGTTTCGGGTTGCTCATGCTCAACAACGGCAAATGGGGAGACACGCCCATTCTGAAAGATGCCGCTTTTCTGAACGCCATGGTCCGTACATCTCAGCCCCTGAACCCGTCTTACGGTTACCTCTGGTGGCTCAACGGCAAGGCCTCTTTTCTGCTGCCTACCTCACAAAGGAGTTTCTCCGGCAGCATTGTACCCAATGCGCCCACTGATATGTATGCCGCCCTGGGCAAGAACGGCCAGTTTCTGAACGTGGTGCCCAGCCAAGGCCTGGTTTTGGTACGCATGGGCGAGGCACCCAGTGAGGAGGAGGTGCCGGTGGTGTTTCTGAATGAAATTTGGAAGCGGGTGAATGCGGTGGTGAAGAAGTAGTGGCGTTTTGTTATATCCTTTAATTAGTGTTAACTTACTCTTCTTCAGAAACTAGGCTAAATTTTTATTCATTATCCATATGTAGAATTGGGAATCTACATTAAAAAATACCACAAACATCTTATACTTCAACAATTTATATTACCAATGGCTAAACCACCTAAAGAAGGAAAACTTCTTTACCATCTCACAGCACTTCAAAATCTAGAGGGTATATTTGCTTCTGGACTTCAACCACGTGGAGCTATCAGCACTTTCTATAATGTAGCAGACCAAGAGATCTTGGGCCATAGACAAGAGTTTGGTTTAGATGCATATGTCCCATTTCACTTCTTTGCACCAACACCTTTTGCTGGAGCAGTGCAGCTTAAAGACCCCCATACTGATTTTGCGTATATAACTATTAGGAGAGATACAGCAAAAGCTTTAAGTTTTAATATAATACCAAGTCATCCATTGAATTATAAATCACAACCATTGAGCTATGATGATGGCATTTTAAGCATTGATTGGGATACGATGGCGCTGAGAGATTATAATTCTAACGATTGCAAGGAAGTTTGTATGGCAGAATGTATTTCAAATAAACCTGTCAACCCAAATGATTTTAATTGCATTTACGTTAAAACAGAGGACAATAAGAAGTGGGTAGAAGACCTTTATCTGAAAATAACTAATCAAAAGCCAAGGTTTTTTGTTAGTGTTCTTCCAAATATTTTTGTTAATCATGATTGAGTACAAAACAGGAAATATACTTAAAGCAAATACTCAGGCACTTATTAACACTGTTAACTGTGAAGGTTATATGGGGAAAGGTATTGCCTACCAGTTTAAGTTAGAATATCCTGAAAACAATGAAGCATATATTAAAGCTTGCAAATCGGGCGAATTAAAAGTAGGAAGTATTTTCCCTTTTAAAGAAGAAGAAAAAATCATTATTAACTTCCCTACAAAAGACAAATGGCGAGAAAAATCTAAATATGAGTATATTGAAAGCGGAATTAAATCTTTAAAAGCTTTTATAATAAATGAAAATATAATATCAATTGCAATCCCTCCTTTAGGCTGTGGAAACGGAGGCTTGAAATGGCCTGTTGTTAAAGAAATTATATTAGACCAATTAGAATGTTTGGCGAATAAAACTACAATTGAAATATATGAACCCTCGGATAATATAGTTAAGGAGAACAAATCAAATAGACTTCCAAAACTTAATGCATCCCATTTGCTTTTAATGGAGCTAAAGCTTAGGCTTGAAAAGTTTAATAAAATCAGATTGCAAAAAACGGCTTATCTTATTAATTACTTATCAAATCAAAACTATTTCAAGTTCGATGCGCATCATTTTGGACCTTATGCTCATTCTTTAGAAATATTAAGCAAAGACATTAAGGAGTATCAAATGTTTTATGGCTTTGATACAGAAAAAGCTTATAAGCACGCTAAAACTGTTTTAATAAGCGATTCAATATTGGCAAAGGAAAAGATTTTTTTACCTTTTGTTGAAAAGGCAACTGAAATCACAAACCATGTTTTAAGTGATAAAGAACTGGAGCTTTTAACCACTTTACTTTTTTTAATAGAAAAGAGAAATCTAATTTCTGCTCAGGATTTAGTGAAGCTCGTTAAAGATTGGTCGGAATATAAAGCTGATACTTTTTCTGAAGAGCAAATTATGAAAGCTACGAATGAGCTTCTTGAGAAGAGGCTAATCCAAAAAGAACTTTATGGTTTAAGACCTAATAAACCTTCTCAGTAAGCGAGATGTTTATTTAAATCCAGAGAAAAGACCCACAAAAAAAGAGGCCAGAAACTTCCGTTTCTGGCCTCTTTTTTGGAAAACAGCGCTAAATCAGCTTGTTATTCTTTGTCAATCAACTCCACGCTGCGCTTCACGAAGGCCGTCAAGGCCGCGCCGGACAGCATGTTCTGCGACAGCAAGGCCAGGTCATACGCCTGTTTGGCTATTTTCTCGCCGCGGGCATCGTCACCTTTCAGGATGCGGTGGTTGATGGGGTGGTTCGCGTTAATGGTCACGTTGTACATGTCAGGTAGGTTGCCCATCATCATCATGCCACCGCCGCCCATGCGGTTCATGTCTTTCATACGGCGCATGAACTCAGGTAACGTGATAATCACCGGCTGGTCATCTACGCTCAATGCCTCCACGCCTACGGTCATGTTCTGGTTGTCAATGGCCTTCTCAAAGAGCTCCTTCAAACGCTTGGTTTCGTCTTCAGATAGAACGCTTTCGGGCTTGGCATCGGTCTCAATGAGCTTGTCAATGGTATCAGCGTCTACGCGTTTGAGCGTGGTTTTCTCCAGTTTCTGCTCCAGCTGACCTATGAAGTGCGGGTCAATCATGTGGTCCAGCTTCACCACGTCATAGTTGCGGTTCTTGGCGGTCTCTATGAAGGCGTGCTGCTTCTCGGCGTCGTTGGTGTACAGAATGACCAGGTTGCCGTTTTTGTCGGTTTGGTTCGCCTGCACGTAGTTGCGGTACTCTTCTAAAGTATAGAATTTCTCGTCGGTGCTTTGCAGCAGCGCGAAGTCTTTGGCTTTCTCGTAAAACTTGTCATCAGAGAGCATGCCGTACTTCACGAACACCGCAATGTCGTTCCACTTCTCTTCGTAGGCGGTGCGGTCTTTCTTGTAAATTTCATTCAGCTTATCGGCCACCTTACGGGTGATGTAGGTGTTGATTTTCTTCACGTTCGCATCGGCCTGCAGGAACGAGCGGCTCACGTTCAACGGAATGTCCGGTGAGTCAATCACGCCGTGCAACAGCATCAGGAACTCCGGCACCACGTCTTTCACCTCGTCGGTGATGAACACCTGCCGGCTGTAGAGCTGGATTTTGTTTTTCTGGAAATCGAACTCGTTCTTCACCTTCGGGAAGTACAGGATACCAGTGAGGTTGAACGGATAGTCCACGTTGAGGTGAATCCAGAACAGCGGGTCCTCAGAGAACGGATACAGCTCTTTATAGAAGTTCTTGTAATCCTCGTCGGTCAAATCAGACGGAGACTTGGTCCAGATAGGGTTCGGGTTGTTGATGACCTCGCCGTTGAACTCTACCGGAATAGGCAGGAACTTGCAGTATTTGTTCAGGATGGTCTGCAGACGGGCTTCTTCCAAAAACTCCTCAGAATCCTCGGCGATGTTCAGAATCACATCGGTTCCGCGCTCGGTGCGGGTACCGTTGGTGATGGTAAACTCCGTAGAACCGTCGCAAATCCAATGCGCGGGCTCAGAACCGTCTGCGTGTGACAACGTGTCAATCTCCACGGTGCTGGCCACCATAAACGCCGAGTAGAACCCAAGCCCGAACTGACCGATGATCTGGCTCTTGTCCGCGTTGGAGTCTTTGTAGCGCTCCACAAACTCCGTAGCGCCCGAGAAGGCAATCTGGTTGATGTATTTCTTGATTTCCTCGGCGGTCATCCCTATCCCGTTGTCCGAGATGATGATTTGCTTTTTCTCCTTGTCCACCTTCACGGTCACCTTCAGCTCGCCCAGATCGCCTTTCAGCTCGCCAATGCTGGAGAGGCTTTTGGCTTTCTGGCTCGCATCCACGGCGTTAGAAACCAACTCGCGCAGGAAAATCTCATGGTCTGAGTACAAGAACTTCTTGATGATGGGGAAAATGTTCTCGGTGTGAATCGAAATCGTGCCTTTTTCTTCCATTTCTACTTTCTCTATCAATGTGTTGTGAATTACTTTTTTCTTCTCTCACTTTCGGCTGCGCCGATGTTCTGTTTTTAGCCTACTTTTCTGAAAACAGGCTAAAAACGCATTCCGTCTTATATTTTCTCTGGCGCGAGTCTCCGGACTCGTGCCTTTGGGTGCGTGGAGTCTCCAGACTCCTGTTTTTCTATTCGTGGTTCCCGGCGAGTCTGGAGACTCGCTTCACCCATGGGCACGAGTTTGCAGACTCGCGCCAGGCGTGAAAACGCAAAATATAGGTACGTCTTCGTCCCCCATTGAAGGCCCGGGTTGATTACTCCTGCTGAATTACTCCTGCAGAGTCAAGCATTCCCGAAAGTCGCTCCTGCTCATTTAATGGCTGCCGCTGATCGTTTTGCAAACGGCCTTGTCATCCCCCTCCCCCCTTCCAAGGGGGACTTATCAGGAATGCGTACTTTTTCTTTCTATGGCCTATGGCGCGGAAGTTACTTCCGTGACTTTCCTGTTGCTAGTTCCGCTTTTCCGGAGTTCTACTCCGGAAGCACTCGGCAGGGGAGTTCAACTCCCCTTTGTTGGCTTGTGGTTCCCGGCAGAGTGGAACTCCGAAACAGGGAGGTTCGGGAGTAGAAGTCCCAAACAGCACGTACCGCCATCAAAACAATGAACAATCAGCGTTTCATTTGGCAAAAGCTGTTCCAGCCTTCAAAAAATGACAGGTTGTCAGTTTTGGCCGCCAGAGTTTTGGCTTCGGGCTCAAACAATTTGTATATTTGTCCGTTCCTTCATTGTCAGTGAGAAACTTTACCAGATATAGCGCCCTTTTTCTGCTGTTGCTGCTTGCGCGGGCCATGACCCCCAACGAGCTGCTGCTGCAACTGCACGCGCATGAACACACGGTAGAGCGCCCGCACGACGAATCGCAGACGCACATTGGGCAGAAGCACACGCACTGCCATACAGACAACCTCTTCCACGCGCCGTTCCAGCCCAGTGAAGCCGTGGTGCTGCCCACTCTGCTTACCTTTGACATTTCCTTCGGGGCCGCCGCGCCCCAATTAGGGTACTCGTTTACCACCTACCACCAATACCTGCGCGGGCCGCCCGCCACGCAACTTTCCTAACCCGTTAACTTTTCCTTCGGAAGGGATGGCCGCGCTATCCCGGGTTTTCCTGTTTTTGACCTGTTTTCCGGAAAACAGGCCGAAAACGCAATCCCTCCGCCGAAGGCGTTTGGAGGACGCTCCTCCTGTTTCCCCATTTCATTTTCCTTACTGAGTTGCGCAATTACTCTAACTATTTTGTGCTGCTTCTGCTGTGCGTTTGCCTGCCTTTCCCGGCGGTTTTCGCGCAGAATGGCCCTGTGCCCGCCGGGGCAGACGCGCTGTCTGACACAGATTGCGGCATCACGCTCTCCGGCACCGTCACCGACCATGAAGACCGCACACCCTTAATAGGCGCCACCGTGTTGCTGGATGGCACCCAGCTGACCAGCGTGACCGACGCCAACGGCCACTACCATTTCCATGGCCTTTGCCCCGGCACGTACACGCTGGTGGTGTCTTACATTGGCTACACCACTGAGCGGCTGCAGAAGGCGGTGCGGGCACCTGAGGTGCTCAACTTCAGGCTGCACCCAGACGGCCTGCTCCTCCACTCTGTTGAAGTGCGGGCGGCCCGGCAGCGTACGCAGATTACCCAGGCCACCGGCCAATTAAACGGCCGGGAACTGGCGCAGACGCACGGGCAGTCGCTGGCGCAAAGCCTGGAGCGGATTACCGGCCTAAGCAGCATTCAGACAGGTCCCAGCATTGCCAAACCGGTCATTCACGGCATGCACAGCAACCGCATTCTGGTCATGAACAACGGCGTGCGCCATGAGGCCCAGCAGTGGGGTTCTGAGCACGCGCCCGAGATTGACCCGTTTGTGGCCTCTGAGCTGACGGTGGTGAAAGGTGCCGCTGGCGTACGCTATGGCGCTGATGCCATTGGCGGCGTGATTCTGGTAGAGCCCAAGCCGCTGCGTGATTCTGCGGGCACCAGTGCCGTGCTGAACTTGGTGGGCGTGAGCCACAACCGTCAAGGTGTGGTGTCGGGCATGGTAGAAAGCAACCCGGCAGGCATTCCGTCATTGAGTTGGCGGTTGCAGGGCACACTCAAGAAAGCAGGCAACAGCAAAACACCTGACTACTACCTCGCCAATACCGGCTACCAGGAGCAGAACTTTTCTGCGGCAGCCGGATGGACCCGTGACCAATTTGGGGTTGATGCCTATTTTAGCCGGTTTGACACTAAGCTGGGTGTGTTTTCGGCGTCGCACGTGGGCAATCTCACCGATATCAGAAACGCCCTGCAGCGCGAGCGGCCGGAGCCGGAGGCAGACTTTACGTATACCATCGGCGTGCCGTACCAGAACGTGACGCATGATTTGCTGCGGCTGCACGGTTTCTACAAAACGGGGACCGCCAGCCGACTGCTGTTCACGTACGCGCGGCAGTACAACATACGGGAGGAGTTTGACGCCCACGGCGACCAGAGCCGTCCTGGTCTTCGGTTTGAAATCACTACGCACAGCACCGAGGTCGTTTGGGAGCACCCGCTGGTCCATAATCTGAAAGGCAGCCTTGGCGCCACGTACCAGTACCAGTTCAACCGGTACGAGGGGCGTTTCTTCGTGCCGTTTTACCAGAGCCACACGGGTGGCCTGTTTTGGCTGGAGGAATGGGAGAAAGGCAAATGGCATGTAGAGGCGGGCGTCAGGTATGACTACCGGCACCTGCAGGCCAAGCTGTACCGCAAAGACACGCCGCAGCGCACAGGGCAGTCAGAGCTGGACAACCAGTTGCTCACGCCTACGCACACGTGGCAGAACCTTTCGGGCACGCTGGGGGCTATCTACCATTTTGGGCCGCACCTGGATTTGAACCTGAATGCCTCTACCGCGTGGCGCTCGCCTACCACCAGTGAGCTGTACAGCAACGGCATTCACCACGGCACGGGCACCTACGAGTACGGCAACGCCAATCTGGGCATGGAGCGGGCGTACAATCTTGTGGCAACGCTGGCCTACGTGCAGAACAAGCGCCTGAACGGCGAAATCAGCGTGTACCGCAACTATATAGACAACTACATCTACCAGGAACCCGACACCGTGCCCACGCTCACCATACGGGGCGCGTTTTTAACGGCGCGGCAGAAGCAGGCAGACGCCACCTTCACCGGCCTGGATGTGAGTGCGTCTTACCAGTTGACAGACCACCTGCTGCTCGCTACCAAGGCGTCTTTGGTACGGGCCTACAACCAAACCGCAGACGAGTATTTAATCTGGATTCCCAGTGACCGCTATGAGAACAGCCTGCGTTATTCAATAGGTAAACTGGGAGCCCGCGGAGTTTTTGCGCAAAACTTTATCCAAATCAGTGGCTTGGCTGTGGCCAGGCAAAAGAACGTGCCAGACAATTACCTGGCGCGTGACTACGCCCTGCCGCCTGCCGGCTACTTCCTGCTGAATGCTGAGGCAGGCACTACCCTGCAACTGGGCCAACAGCAGATTGAGATTGGCCTCATAGGTCGAAATCTCCTGAACACCGCCTACCGCGACTACTTGAACCGTTTCAGGTATTACGCTGATGAAACTGGGCGGTCTATTACCCTGCGGGTGAGCATCCCGCTGAACTTTTAACCTTGATTTTTCACTTGAATTAACCCTAAGAACACCATGAAATTATTTTTGAAACCATCGCTCGCTATTCTGTTTGCCGCCACCGTGTTTATGTCTACCTCTTGCAGTGATGACGAGGACCCGGCCCCGGTAAATGAGGAAGAACTGATTACCACGCTTAAATTGACCATGGTGCCGCAGGGCGGAGGAGCAACGGTGACGGCTTCTTACCGTGATTTAGACGGAGACGGCGGCGCCAACCCTGTGATTACAGGAGCCCAACTGGCTGCCAACAAAGTATATGATGTGACCGTGCAGGTGCTGGACGAGTCTAAAAGCCCCGCCGAAGACATCACCGAGGAAGTAGAAGAAGAAGGCGATGAGCACCAGTTCTTCTACGTGCCTTCGGGCGTGAACTTAACGGTGGCCTACAATGACACAGACCGCAACAACCGGCCTATAGGCATAAAGACCAGAATGACCACTACCACCGCCTCTACCGGCAACCTGAAGGTGGTCCTGAAACACCAGCCCGCCCTGAAAAGCGCGACCAGCACCATCAATACCGGCGAAACAGATGTGGAGGTAACCTTCCCGGTGACCATTCAATAACCGTTTCACCTCTCCCGTTCTCTATGAGAAGCCTTCTGCCTACATGGCAGAAGGCTTCTCTGTTTATGACCTGTTTTTCTGAAATCAGGCTGAAAACAGACGCAAAAAAGCCGGGGCTGGTTCATCTCTAGTTGAACCAGCCCCGGCTTTTTTCTCGGTAGTAGAAATCAATTACTCATATACCGGCTCTACTTTATACCCTTGGTTGCGCAATAGTTGAATGAGGCCTTGCTCGCCGGGCAAATGGGCGGCACCCACGGCAATGAACGAAGGGCTTTTGCGCATCATGTTCACCAAAGGGGTCATCCAGCGCTGGTTGCGCTGGTCCAGGAGCAGAGCCTGGGTTTCTTTTTCGTTTTCCTGTGATGTAATCAGGTTGTAAAGCCCCTGCAGGTTTTCCTGCTGATACAGGCTCAGCATCTGTTTCATGATCTTGCGCTGGCGGTCAAACTGCTTCACACTGTTCAGGAGCTGTGACGCCTGCACCTCTACGGTGGCCTGGTCTAGCAGCGCCACCTGCTCTTCAGGGGTTTCCAGCACATAGATAGACTTGTGCCATCTGTTGGCCATTTTCAGCAATTCCAGGTCATATGACTCTGGGCTGTAGCCCAATAGCTTAGGGTAAAGCAGCATCTGGCCCAGAAAGCCGGGCTTAATGTATCTGAACTGCTGCAGGCTGCGCTCTAGCGTATCTTGCACAAACTGCGCCAGCATGTTGTATTCCTGCACAGACATGATAGACTCCAGCGGCTTGTTCATGCGCATGGCCTTGTTGATGCTCTGGGTCAGCTCAGGGCTTTCCAGGTCCACCTCAAACACCACAGTCTGGGATTTCACCATTCTTTGCTTTACCTTACCTGGCAGAGCAAACTGTTCTTTAGGCACCAGGTGGAAGGTTCCGTAGAGGTAAGAGGTTTTAATTCCCTTGCCGCTCACTTTCCAGAGCAAAGACTTTTGGTGAATGTTTGGCGTACCACAGACTCCAGCCTCAGGCATGAAAATACCAGCCAGCAGACCAAGAAGCAGTGTCCAGAAACAGGCGCCTTTAAACGTGTTCATTTAGATAAGGTTACAAAATCTTATCAAAAATATAAGTTTATTATCAGAGCCAAGATGATCTGGCTCACTTTTTTTTAGTTTTTTAGAAATATAGTAAAATAATATAATTTACTGTACTTAAAGTGATTATATATTTTAACCGATATTTACACAAGACAATCAGAAACTAAATAAAGTACTATTGCAAAATCACCCTGAAATTTCGTCACAACCTATGGCAGGCACTTCTATCTCTCCTTCTTCTACTAAAATTCTGAACACTGCCGTTGTGGTAGCGGCCCTGGGGTACTTTGTAGACATTTATGACCTGATTCTGTTCAGCATAGTCAGGATTTCAAGCCTCAAAGATTTAGGGATCACCAACCCAACTGCATTGTTGAAAGACGGCGTTCACCTAATAAATATGCAAATGCTGGGCATGCTGCTGGGAGGCATCTTTTGGGGTGTCTTAGGTGATAAGCGCGGCAGAATCTCCGTCCTCTTCGGCTCTATCTTTTTGTACTCTGTCGCGAATGTGGCCAATGGCTTTGTGACAACCTTAGATGCCTATTCCTGGCTCAGGTTTATTGCCGGGGTGGGGCTGGCCGGGGAACTGGGGGCGGGCATTACCCTGGTCACTGAGGTGCTGCCCAAGGAGAAGCGGGGCTATGGCACCACCATTGTGGCCTCAGTGGGCATTTCAGGGGCAATTGTGGCCGGTGTGGTTGGGGAGTACTTTCACTGGCGCACCGCCTATTTTGTTGGCGGGGGCCTGGGCCTGCTGTTGCTCCTGCTCCGGATTGGCGTGTATGAAAGCGGCCTGTTTGCCCGCACCAGGCAGGAGAAGGTTTCCCGGGGCAACTTTCTGAGCCTGTTCACCAGTGCGCCCCGCTTCTTCAAATACCTGAAATGTATTCTGGTGGGGGTGCCCATCTGGTTTGTGGTGGGCGTACTCATTACCTTCTCGCCAGAGTTTGGGCAGGCACTGGGGGTTCAGGTGCCCGTTTCAGCCGCCAAGGCCATCAGCTTTTGCTACTTAGGGCTGAGCCTGGGAGATGTGGCCAGCGGGGTGCTCAGCCAAAAGCTGAAAAGCCGCAAACGGGCGGTTCTTCTTTCCCTTTTCTTACTGGCTGTTGTGGTGGCGCTGTATTTGTTCGCCCGGGGGGCCGGTGAAGCCTATTTTTACGGCCTGTGCCTGGCGCTGGGGTTTGCCAGCGGCTATTGGGCCATGTTTGTGACCATTGCGGCAGAGCAGTTTGGAACCAATATACGGGCTACCGTTACCACTACGGTTCCCAACTTTGTGCGCGGGGCGGTGATCCCCTTGACCCTTACGTTCAGTGCCTACAAAGAAGCGTGGGGACTGCTGTTCACGGCGGGGGCTCTGGGCACCGTGGCCTTGGCGGTGGCGCTGGTGGCCATTTCAACGCTGCCGGAAAGCTATGGAAAGGACCTGGATTACCTTGAATAGAAATTCCTGTTTTCGGCCTGTTTTTGTGAAAACAGGCCGAAAACAGGAATGCTTAATTGGTGGCGACAGACCTTACCGGCACCGTGAATTTTACCGGGACAGGCTCCCCGTCTTGCAGGCCTGGCTTCCACCTGGGCATACTTTGCACCACCCTCACACCAATGTCTCCCAGAAAAGCATGGGTGGTTCTCTTAACTTTTACGCTGGTTACCTCGCCTTTTTCATCTATCACAAATGTAACTACCGCCAAACCGTCTACTTTATCAGGCCCTTTCATAAATTCCTTTTTCATGTTCCTGGCCAGGAATCTCATCATTTCCTGGAAGCCCCCGGGAAACTCAGGCATTATCTCGTAGTAAAAGTGGGGGATCTTTTTGCCGTTTTCATCATAGCAATGGCCTTCTATTAATTTCCCCTGTTTATACACATCATGCCGCTTAAGCTGGCTGTTGCTATGAAACGATTGTAAGATGCCATGTGGCTTGCCATTGAGGTAGGTATACACCCACCGTTGCTGGCCGTTTTCAAACCATGCCTCTGACTTACCTTCCCGGACGCCCTGTACGTAGATGTCCCTTTCTTTAAGCTGCCCATTTTTAAACCATTTGGCAGAAAGCCCCTCCCGAAGGGAATCCATTTTGCTGAAATTTATTTCCTCCACTTTCTCTCCTGTCAGAAAGAAGTCTTTCTGGTAACCTCTGCCGGTTTGGGCATCTGTTACCTGCCTTATTCTATAGTAAGTGGCCTGGGCTTGCGGCACCGGCTCAAAGTCTTCATCCAAATACTGAACACTATCTGTCTGGCAGAAACCGGAAAACGGCACCAGCAGAGAAAAAAACAAGAGAACCAGCAACCTGCACATAAAGATGAGAGTCTGAAAGCCTGAAAGAGCAAGGGCACCTTTACGCGCACTTGCATGTTATAACAAGATAAGCAGTATTTTTGAGAATGATTCTTTTCAACGAAACCGTTAGCATAGACAATGCCGTGGCCGCTGAGTGGCTGGAGTGGATGAAGGAAACCCATATTCCGGAGGTGATGGCCACCACCTATTTTGTAAACTACCAGATTGCCAAAGTCATGGAAGACGAAGACACCGGCGGCACCACGTTTGCGGTGCAGTACTTTGCCCGCCACCTAACCGACCTGCAGGAGTACCACCGTGACCATGACAAGAACATGCAGGCCAAGATGCAAGCCCGCTACCCCGGCAAGTACGCGGCCTTCAGAACCGTGCTGGAAGTAGTAGGGTAACCTGTGACGGGGGTACCGTGCACCGTGGTTAGGCCGTAAGCCAAAGCTTGCTAAGCCAACTGGCGGCTCCCTGTTTCTGACCTGTTTTTACCAAAACAGCCCGAAAACGCCTGAGGCGCTTTCGGGCTGTTTCTATGATAGGGGCCGTTAGAGCTGCTGCAGCTGCTCCTGGGTAAGGTTGCAGTTGATCCACTCGCCATCCAGATTGGCGCCAATGCTGCGGTAGAAGTTGATGGCGGGCTCGTTCCAGTTCAACACCTGCCATTTCATGCGCTTGTAGTTTCCTGCCTGGGCTGCTTTCACTACCGCATTGAACAACAGGCGGCCAATTCCCTGGCGGCGTACCCGCTCAGTCACCACAATTTCTTCCAGAAACAGCATCTTGCCTTTCCAGGTGGAGTAGGCGGTATAGTAGAGGGCAATGCCTACAATGCCTTCCTCGGCAGCGTCTGCCACGTAGAACTCAAAGATAGGCTGCCCGCCAAAACCGTCGCGCTGCATGTCTGCTAAGGTGTTGGTGACTTCATTGGGCGCTTTTTCATACACGGCCAACTCCACCACCAGCGCGTGCACGGCGGCCAGATCTTGCTGGGTTCCTTTTCTGACAGTGACGGTAAGACTCATAAACAAGGGTAGAAAGGCCAAATATACACAGCCCTGCCAATAGTTTAATCCCTTTTAGAGTCCCGCTTTTGCTGTTTCTCGGCCCGTTTCTCTTTCAGGGTCTTGGTGGCTTCCTTTTTCCCTTTTTCTTTAGCGGGTGCTTTTCCTTTGGCCATAGCGGTAGTGGTTAGGTGAATATTCCTCAATATACGAATTAAATCTCCCGCTAGACCAAAAGCCGCTCGCAATCTGAGCCCTATAGTTCCTGCCGGAAGGAAAAGCGCAGGTTCAGCCGTTTTAAGCCTGTTTCCAGCAAAACAGCCCAGAAACAGAAACCGCTTCTGGGCGGCAGAGCCTGTGCAGCACGCTCTATTGCTGCTCCTGTGCCCCAAATGGGTGCACGCCCATGTTAAAGTACGTGAACGACCAGATATCAGTCGCTTCGGCAATCTGGTCGGCCGTTGATTTACCGGCGCCGTGACCCGCTTTTACGTCTACCCTGATCAGGTACGGGTTGCCGGGGGCGGCTTTCTCCTGCAGCGTGGCAATGTACTTAAACGAGTGCGCCGGCACCACGCGGTCATCATGGTCTGCCGTGGTCACCAGTGTGGCCGGGTACTGCACGCCTTCTTTGATGTTGTGGACAGGAGAGAACTGACGCAGGTTCTGGAACTGCGCAGCATCATCAGAAGAACCGTATTCCGGCACCCACGCCCAACCAATGGTAAATTTGTGGAACCGCAGCATGTCCATCACGCCCACGGCCGGCAGAGCCACTTTGAACAGGTCAGGACGCTGGTTGGCCACCGCGCCAATCAACAACCCGCCGTTAGAGCCACCGGCAATGGCCAGTTTCTGCGAAGAGGTGTATTTCTGATTGACCAGATACTCTGCGGCGGCAATGAAATCATCAAACACGTTCTGCTTGTTGGGTGTCATGCCCGCCTTGTGCCACGCCTCCCCGTACTCACCGCCGCCCCTGATGTTGGCAATGGCCAGCACCCCGCCATTCTCCAGCCACAGCATGCGGGAGATGCTGAAGCCCGGGGTCTGCGAACTGTTAAATCCGCCGTAGGCGTAGAGGTAGGTGGGGTTGTTGCCGTTCAGCTGCAGCCCCTTCTTGTGGGTGATGAACATGGGCACCCTGGTGCCGTCTTTGCTGGTGTAGAAGATTTGCCTGGTCTCATAGGCATCCATGTCTACGTCTACCTCCGCCTTGCGGAAGAGGGTAGATTTGTTGGCGGCTACCTCATACTGGTAAATGGCGCTGGGGTAGGTGTAGGAGGTGAAGGTGTAGAAAACCGTCTTGTCCTCTTTCTTCCCGCCAAAGCCGCCAGCCGTGCCAATGGTAGGCAACTGCACGTCATGCAGCCATTTGCCCGCCGTGTCATGCACCCGCACCAGCGTAGCGGCGTCTTTCATGTAGTTCAAGATGAGCCGCCCGCCCACCAAAGTGGCGTAGTTCAGCACATGGCCGGTCTCTGGCACCAGGGTCTTCCAGTGGGCCGGCTGCGGCTTCTTGAGGTCAATCTGGATCAGCTTGTATTTAGGCGCACCTTGGTTGGTGAGTACCACCAGTTGGTCCCCAATGTTCTCCACCACGCCGTACTCTTTGTCAAAGCTCTCTACCAGCGGCAGAATGGGGCTGTTGGCCTTGGTAAGATCCTTCACATAGAGGCTGTTGTTGCTGGTGCCTTCAGAGGCGGTGAGAATTAGGTAGCGCTCATCTTGGGTGGTGCTGGCGAACAGCAGGCGCAGGGGGTGTTCCCTGTCTTCCCAGATCAGCTGGTCCTGGCTCTGCGGCGTGCCAATCTTGTGGTAGTACACTTTGTGGTACTCGTTTTTGTTGGCCAGTTTAGACCCTTTGGTTGGCTCATCATAGCGGCTGTAGAAGAAGCCGTCTTTGTGCCAGCTGGTGCCGGAGAACTTGATCCAGTGCAGCTCATCAGAAAGTTTTTGACCGGTGGCCACGTCCAGCACGTAGGCATCACGCCAGTCAGAACCACCGGTGGAGGTGGTATAGACGGCATATTTGGCATCTTTGCTGAAAGCCACGCTCCCCAGAGAGGTGGTCCCGTCTGAAGACAGTTTATTAGGGTCTAAGAACACCTCTGGGGCTCCGTTCAGGCCTTTCTGACGGTACAGCACCGCCTGGTTCTGCAGCCCGTCATTCTTGTAGAAGTAGTAATAGTCTCCCTCTTTGAACGGTGCGCCGTATTTGGGGTAGTTCCAGAGCTTGGTGAGGCGCTCCTTGATCTGCCCCCTGAACGGGATCCTGGCCAGGTAATCAAAGGTCACTTCGTTCTGGGCTTTCACCCAGTCGGCTACCTCCTGGGCGGTATCGGCTTCCAGCCAGCGGTACGGGTCTGGCACCTGGAAGCCGTGGTAGGTATCAATATGCTCTGTCTTCTTGGTTTTCGGGTACATGGTGAAAGGTTTACTCGCCATTACGGGGGCGGCAGCTTTTGCATCTGACACAGGGGTACTGGCGGGGGAACTGGTTTTACAGCCGGCCCCCACCAGGAGCGCGCTGGCCAACCAATACAAAGACGCTTTTCTCATAAGATTGTTTTTGGATTCCCTAATTTACCGGCTCCCATCCAGACAAACAACGGCCATGGTTTTACGCCTGCAGGAAGTGGGCCTTCTGCTTTGAAAGGAGGAGGCAGTCCTGTTTTCGGCCTGTTTTTGTCAAAACAGGCCAAAAACAGGAGAAGTACCCCCACAATGGCTGAATTCAAGCTTGGCCAGGTTTTTTTAAGGCATATGTCAACCAGCGCTTCCCCCTCTGAATACCCGCATAAAAAAAGAGACTGCGGTGTTGATGCCCGGCAGGTAAAATATGCCTGCCGCATAGCCGTACGTATCTACCCACAGCTGCCGGTACGCCTCAAACCCGCTAAAAGAATCTTCTTCGCCGTTGGCGTAGAGCCGTTTGTACGTAGCCGCCAAGAATTTCCCCTGGAAGGCTGCGTGCGCCGGAGACAGCTTCCTGCGGCGGTAAGCCGGCAGCAGCCAGCTGTACGGGAAGAAAAGACACAGCAGTACCAGGCACGTCACTTTAAAGAATATCAGGAAAGCGAACTGGTTCAGCAGGTGAAAACACACCAGAAAGAAGCCCACCCAGGGGCGCAGCGCGGGGCGCCAGGCGGCAAAAACCGAGGCCACTTGCAGGTACACCACCACCACAAACCCTATTTGCCACACCCACGGGTAACCCAGGAACAGCTGCGCGTACGGGAACGGCTGGTCATAATCCCTGAAACTGACCAGGGCGTTGTACAGCGCCGCCTCCGGTTTCAGCCAGTGCACATCTCCCGAGCTCATCAGCAACTTACGCCCCAAAGCCCCCACTTTCCAGAGCCCCGCCAGGGTGTATGTGAAGAGCAACCCCAGATAAAACCAGTTAATAGTCTGGAACTGCTCCCGGCTGGGCGAGTTGTTAGATGGTTTTTCCACCGCCACCCATACCAGAAACAGATGCGCCAACAGGAACACGTGGTTTATATGTGAAAGAAAACCGTAACCCCACAGAACAAGATTGGCCCACAGAAGGCAGCCCACCAACAGCCCTTGCAGCCATACAGTCTGCCGGCAGAAAATCTTGGCCAGGTTGGCCACTGCGGCTACGCACAATACAGCCCAGAAAGCAGGTTTTGCCGGAAGCACCGGCGCTATGGATTCAGCGATTGCGTTCATGGGTGTGTATAAGACACGGGGGCGCTCCAGGAGCAACTCAAACTTGGCCATAGCCCAATAGAGCCACAGAAAAGTGAAGGCTCTGAAGGCCGTCTCTGCATAGAAAAAATCTACCGCTGCCCTCAGGTAACGGTTGTGCCTGCCAGCGGCGCTCCAGCCACCCCGCTGCGTTGACGTATCAACCACCCGGTCAGAAACGGGCAACGGTGTCTGCTTCATACATGTGAGGTTGGTGAAGGAGTTGCTGCGGCGTAGTGCTTTCCCGCACAACCCGGTAGGCCGTAGCGCCCGGGTACAGATGCTTTACCAGCGCCTGCAGCTTGAGAGAGCTGGTACCGGTTCCCGTGGAGTCTGCCAGGGTGCTGTTCACCAGATAGTCCAGGGCGTAGACATAATCATCCTGGTTAAAGAGGCGCGTAGCCCTAACCGGCTGGCGCCGGAAGACGGAGTCTCCCGGCTGCAGGGTATAGATGCGGTAGCTGCTGTACAGCCCGTTACTGCCGCGCGGCTGGGTAAACAGCTTCCAGTTGGCAAAGGGGTAAAGTTCGCCCCAGCCGGCCCGCAGCGTGAGGCTTGTGCACAGAGACCCTGCCACACTCACCACTACCAGCACTTTGGTGTACAACAGCCTTTTAGAAGAAGACAGCATAAAGGGTAACGAAGAAATCCAATCCTGCTTTTTTACAGCGTTACAACCGGGCAAGGCAAGGGTACGCGTTTTGGGCCTGTTTTCCAGAAATCAGGCCCAAAATAGGTTTCTTCTCCCTGATTACAATATGACCGCCTGCTTTTCGTTCTAAAAGGGAAGTAGTTCCTGTTTAGCAAGAGAGGCGTTTACCTGTTTACGGGTGAATGCCTCTCTTTTTTTGTCAATCCCCGCTGCTTCCTTTCCCGTAGACAGGCCAGTTGGAAACCTGCAGCGGGTCTGGTATCTTTCTCCCCCCAGAGTAGTTTGAACGCTTTCCAGCGCATTTGTCCCTGTCACACGCCACCGTATGAAACACTGGTTTACCCGCCGTGCCCTTTTCCTGAAGAATACCTGCTTTTTCACTTCTCTGGTGATCCTAGGCCTTTGCCTGACAAGTATGCCCCCCGCCTGGGCGCAAGATGCCTGCTCGCTGCTGCCGCTGCCGCTGGAAGAGCGTATGCAGCAAGCTACCTTAGTGGTGGAGGGCCAGGTTCTGAGCAGCCGCTCCTTCTGGGACAGCCGCCATGAGAACATCTACACCGCCCACCAGGTAGAAGTCTACAAGGTGTTCAAGGGGCTGCCCTCTGCCGGAACCGTAGAAGTGATCACTGAGGGCGGCCAGGTGGGGTTGGACCTGCATGTCTATTCTGCCACGCTTAAACTACAGCCCCAGCAGCAGGGGGTGTTCTTCCTGCAGCCTGCCAAAGGCACTGCCGGTCAGCCCCAGTTTAGCGTGTACGGCAGTCTGCAGGGGTTTATCCAGTACCAGCTTCCGCAGGGCACCGCCCGTGATCCCTTTGCCCGGTACGCCTCAATTCCGCAGCAGCTGTACCCGGCGCTCACCCGTCTGCCCGGGGCGGCGCTTAGGGCCGTGAAGACCAATGTTCCCTTAGAAAAAGCGCTTAAGCAGAAACCTGACACCAATCCCGCCCCCACCCAACGCCGGCTGGTTCCCACCATCTCTGACTTCAGCCCCAAAAGCCTACGGGCCGGCACCGGTGATGTGTTAACCATCACGGGCAACAACTTCGGCGCCAGCCGCGGCAATGGCTACGTAGAGTTCAAAAACGCAGATGATGGCGGGGCTACGTACATAAAACCGCTGCCCAGTGACTACGTAAGCTGGTCCAATACAGAGATCAAGGTGCTGGTACCAACTGCCGGGCTAGACAACGGCACCGCCGGAAGCGGGGTTTTCAGGGTGGCAAGCAATGAAGACGCCACCCCGGGTACTTCTCTCACGCAACTGGTCATCCAGTATGCGCACACCAATGTGCTGTATAAAAATGACAGCCGCAACATGCCTGAGCGCAGCTACATGCCCCGGCTGATTAACCAGAACGGCCGCGGAGGCTATACCTTCAGGTTTGGCGCCAGCTTTGAAACCAACAAGCCTGCCCTCTATGCCTTTAAGCAGTCTATGAACGAGTGGTCCTGCAACACGTTGGTGAACTGGGATGTGGCCTCAAATGCCGCCGTGGCCCGCACCGCAGATGACAAGGTGAACTCTGTACGCTTTGTAGAGTCTGGGGAACTGCCCGCCAACGTTCTGGGCCGGTGCATTAGCCGCTACACCGGTTGCCTCACCGGCTCTGATGTTACTTTCTGGGCCAGGGAGATGGACCTGGAGTTTGCCCAGCGGCCTGATTGGCAGTACGGCCCCGGCAACCCCAGCAACCAGCAGTTTGACTTTCATTCAGTGGTGCTGCATGAGCTGGGGCACGGCCACCAGTTAAGCCATTTGATTCTGCCCCGGGCGGTGATGCATTACGCCGTGGCCCGGGCACAGATCTCCAGAAGCCTCAACGCCACCAATGACATTGCCGGCGGCAACTATGTCATGAACCTCAGTGTGCAGGCAAACGGGTGTGACGCCGCTCCCATGGTCCGGAAACCTACAAGCGCCTGCGCCATTCCGGTAAAGCTGCTGCCGCTGCAGGGGCAGTACCAGCCTGCAGACAATACCGTGCTCCTGCAATGGGGATCAGAGACAGAAGAGAACCTGGTGGCCTATGCCATAGAACGCAGCACCAACGGGTCTTCTTTTACAGAGATAGCCCGGGTAACGGCAGGCGGCACCTCTACCACGCCCCGCACCTACCAGTTTACAGATGACTCCCCGCTTGCCAACCTCGCCTATTACCGCCTGCGGCTGATCAAGGGGAATGGCAATGTAGAGTATTCTGAGGCCGTAGAAATCATGGGGCCTTCCTTCACCCAGGCGCTTTCTCCCAACCCGGGCGGGGCCACCACCTTCCTGTACTTTGACACCCCGGAGGTTGACCAGCTGGAGATGGCCATCTTTGACCCCTCTGGCCGCAGGCATTCTGGCTTCACCATTCTTGTAGTGCCCCAGGTAAAGAGGTATGAGCTCACCTTGCCGGGCATTGCCCGCGGGCTCTTCCTGATCAGGTGGCAGTCTAAGAATGGCAACGGCGTGTTCCGGTACCTGAAACTGGAGTAGAAGCGCACATGCTGTTTTGGGGCTGTTTTTAGGCAATACTTCGGACAGTTTATGCTGCGATTCTGCCGAAGTTAAGGACACAGTCTGTTTTGTCCTTGTTATTTAAGTGGCTTT
>NZ_JACJIQ010000030.1:0-36903 GCF_014138425.1 Rufibacter ruber | reverse complement strand
TGCACGATCACCGTCAGGCCGTTGGGCAGCACGTACTTCTCGTAGGGGATCACCAGCTCGCCGCCCTTCCTGGTGACCTTCTCCACCAGCCGGGGGCCCTGCTGGGACTTGGCGGCGGCGGTGGTCTTCTTCACGGGCGTGGCCGCCTTCTTGGCCGTCTGCGCCTGGGCCTGCGTCAGCAGCGCCGCCGCCAGCAGTACCGCCAGTGTACTCTTCTTTGACATAAGTAGTTTGTTTAAAGGAATGTTAGTGTTGGGTGATTGGTAGTATAATACTAATGAATAATCCTGAGAAAATAAACAACTGGTAGTTTGTTCCCTGAAAAACAACCTGACAGGCGCTAGTAGTCTGTTTATGAATCAATTGGTTTGAAATTGCGCCTAAGTTTCAGAAGAACCCTTACCCCTCCGGTCTGGTTCCTGACTTTGGGATAATTCCAATAAAATTATAGGATGCGAAAGTGGTGTAACTGCGTTTTCGGCCTGTTTTTCAAAAAATAGGCCGAAAACGCAGCGGAGGTTCTACTTTACCCGCTTAAACTCCAGCTCAGAAAAATGGAAGTCTGGGTTGTTGGCATCTAGCCGCATCTCGGCCACAGCACCGTCTTTCCCCGGCAGAAACCGCACCCGCGTAGGCGTCAACAGCGCGAAGTCATTTTTCCAGTCCAAATCAAAGATATCGCCTTTCCAGAGGGACAATTCACCGCCTAGTGCTGGGGCCGGCACCAAATCCAGCACCAGTTTACCGTTCTGCAGGCGAATCACGGCGTCGCCGTACAAGGGGCTGCGGTAGGTGCCCACGTAGTCATTCAGGTCGCGGAGTAGCTTCGCTTTGGCGGCTTTCTCCTTCGGCTTTTTAGCGGCGGCGGCTTCCTGTTGCTTCTTGAACTTGGCGGCCATGTCCAGGTTGAACTGGCTCCAGTCGCGGCCGTTTTTGATGCCCAGGAATTGGTCAACGGTGTAGGTGGCAATAGGCGCCATGATGCTGCTCATGCTGTTGGTAAGAATCACAATACCTAATTTTTCTTCGGGCACCAGCACGGTGCGACTGTTCATGCCTTCGTGGCCGCCGCCGTGGGCAATGATTTTACGGCCTTCGTAGTCATTGAGCATCCAGCCCAGCCCGGCCCCGGAGAAATGGGTGGTGGGGTTGATTTCTTCGGCCTGGGGCGGAATAGGGAAGGGGTTGTGCATGGTCCACATCTGGTGGCTGGCAGCTTCAGAGAAGATGCGTTTGCCGTTGTACGTGCCGCGGTTCAGTTGCAGGCGTACCCATTGCGCGTGCTGGAGGGCGCTGGTGAAAATACCGGCGGCGGGGTTCCAATTGTCCCAGGCGGTGAGCACGGTGGGCACAGGTTTGCCGCCTTCCTGGGCGGGGTTGGCGTGCGGGGTGGCTACGTTGGTTATGCCTTTTAATTGGTTTACGCTGGTGTACGAACGGGTCATGCCCAGTGGCCCGAAGAAGCGTTCTTGAATAAACTGCTCCCAGGTTTTGCCAGACACGGCCTCAATGACTTCGCCGGCGGCGATGAACATGAGGTTGGAATAGCCGTAGCCGCTCCTGAAACTGTAAGTAGGCTCCAGGTACTTGGCACGCTGCAGAATCTCTTTGCGGGTGTAGGTGGTGTTGTACCAGAGCAAATCACCGGAGTAGGTCTGGAAACCGGCGCGGTGGCTCAAGAGGTCTTTGATGTTGAGCTGCTGGGTCACGTACGGGCTGTAGAGCTGCAGGTACGGCAGATATTTGGTCACCGGGTCATCCCAATTGAGTTTGCCTTCGTCTACCAGAATGCCCAGCGCGGCGGCGGTGTACGCCTTGGAGTTGGAGGCAATCCCGAAGACGGTGTTCGCGTCAACCGCGCCGCCTTTCTGCGCATCCAGCACGCCGTAGCCTTTGGCGAAAATCACCGAGTCGTTCTTCACAATGGCAATGGCCATGCCGGGAACATTCCAGTCTTTGAGCGCTTTCTGGTAATAGGCGTCCAGTTTCTGCAGATCGGCCTGGGCCGAAACGTGGAAAGAACAAATCCAGAGCAGGAAAACAAGGAAAGGAAACCGGCGGAAAGACGGGCAAACGTTCATACAGCAGCGTAAGTGAGCATCAAATTTCATGGGAAGGTACAAAAAAGTCTTCGGCAGTGAAACGCCGTAGCCTCTAAAAAGAGCGGTTTCCCGAATAATGCGCTAACTTTGTGCCGCTTCCGGAGCAGATTAGCTGGAAGTAAGGGCAATAGAGGTACAATATCTTTTGTCATCCTGAAAGGAACTTGTGGGCAAACTAGAAAGGCCGTACATTTCTGTTGCTGCCGTTCGCTACCAAGACCTTTTCCCGGTGACGGAAAGTTGTCGACTTATTTAGCTTGCTGTTTTCGGGCTATTTTCCGTAAAACAGGTCAAAAACAGAAACGCATGGGTAGAATTATGGCCATTGATTACGGTGTGAAACGGGTGGGGCTGGCCGTGACCGACCCGCTGCAGCTCATTGCCAGCGCCCTGGACACCGTGCACGCGCAAGACGTGCTGGCGTTTCTGCAGAGCTACACCCAGAAAGAGGAGGTGGACGAATTTGTGGTGGGCATGCCCAAGCACCTGGACGGGAACGACACCAACAACACCCAGCACGTGGTGGGGTTCGTGCGGAAGCTGCAGAAACAGTTCCCCGGCAAAAAAGTCGTGACCCATGATGAACGCTTCACCTCCAGAATGGCGTTCCAGACTATGATAGACGTGGGGCTGGGCAAGAAAGCCCGCGCCAACAAAGAAACCGTGGACAAGATTAGCGCCACCATTATTTTACAGAGTTATTTAGAGAGCAGACAATACCTATGATTTACCCTATTGTTGCCTACGGCGATGCGGTGCTGCGCACCAAAGCCACAGACATTCCGCAGGATTATCCGGAGCTGGGCAAGCTCATTGAAGACATGTTTGAGACCATGTACCACGCCCACGGCGTGGGGCTGGCCGCCCCCCAGATTGGCAAGAGCATCCGGCTGTTCGTGATTGACTCCAAGCCGTTCATGGAAGAGGGCGAGGAAGAAAAAGGCGTGAAGAAAGCGTTCATCAACCCTGTTATTCTGGAAGAGTCCGGAGAGGAGTGGGGCTTTGACGAAGGTTGCCTGAGCATACCCGGCGTGCGCGAGGAAGTGTGGCGTCAGGAGCGCATCAAAATCAAGTACTATGACCTGGACGGCAAAGAGTACATTGAGGAATACGACGACCTCACCGCCCGCGTCATTCAGCACGAGTATGACCACATTGAAGGCATTCTCTTCACCGATCACCTGTCTGCCCTGAAGAAGCGCTTGATTAAAGGCAAACTCACCAAAATTTCCAAAGGCGACGTAGACGCTGATTACCGCATGAAGTTCGCCGGGGTTACTGGCAGAAGGTAAGGTTGCCTGCGATTGTGAAGAAGTTGAAACCTCACAGGTCTCCAAGACCTGTGAGGTTTTTGCGTTTTGAGCCTGTTTTGGCCAAAACAGGCTCAAAACGACTTGTGACCTTGCGTTAACATGAAATAGGCCTCTGCTGTTCACAGGGATTCTCCCCTTGAAGGGAGTTGGGGTGTTTACACCTGCTGATCATAGCGTTTTTAAGGTGTAGAAGTCACTTATGCACCATAGAAAAGAAATTCTCACAGAATCTGGGGAAGATCTTCTGCCGTGCTGTTCTGGATAGTCATAAAGATAAAGTCCTCAATAGACTGGCGATGAAAAGAACACGGCACGTATTTACAACGCTAACCCATCTGCTTGCGCCGCTTCCCAGCCAATAATGGCTGTTTTGCGGTCTGGTCCCCACATATAGCCGCCAAACACGCCGCTGGACTGGATCACGCGGTGGCAGGGAATGAGAAACGCCACCGGGTTGCTGCCAATGGCCGTGCCCACCGCCCTAGAGGCTTTGGCATGGTTGATTTGCTGAGCGATGCTGCCGTAGGTGCACAGGTTACCCATAGGGATTTTCAGGAGCGCCTCCCATACTTTCAACTGGAACTCGGTGCCTTTGAGGTGCAGCTTTACCTGGGGCAGCTGGCGCCAGTCATGCGTGAAAATCTGCAGGGCGTTCTGCTGCAAAACATCGGCCGCGGCCGAAAACTGGGCTCTGGGGAACTGCTGCTGTAAGGCCGCAAAGGCAACTGGTTCTTCTTCGGCGAACGCCATGTAGCAAACCCCTTTGGGCGTGGAGGCCACCAGAATTTGCCCAAACGGGCTTTGCGCGAAGCTGTAGTTGATGCGCAGGTGCTCGCCGCCGTTTTTGAACTCACCGGGTGTCATGCCCTCTATTTTCACAAACAGGTCATGGAGCCGGCTGGTGCCGGAAAGTCCGGTCTCGGTTACGGCGTCAAACAGCGTGGCTTCTTTGGCTTTCAACACCTGCTTGGCGTGGGCCAGGCTTACGTACTGCAGAAATTTCTTGGGGCTCACGCCCGCCCACTCAGTGAACATGCGCTGGAAATGAAATGGGCTCATGTGCACCTTCTCCGCGAGCTCCTCCAGACTGGGTTGCTGCCTGAAATTCTGCCTGATATGCCCAATGGCCTCGGCTATTCTGTGGTAGTTGCGTTGCGCTTGCTCTGTCATGGCACTTCAAGTTAAGTCCTGCAAAGGTAGAACGCCACCCCGCCACCCAAAACCCGAAACTTGCGGAGTTCCGTTTCCGACCTGTTTTCCGGAAAACAGGCCGGAAACGGAAAAATCTGCTAGTTGTCCTCTGCTTATAAAAATCAGTTGAAAGAAGCTTAGGAGAACCTCATTCTATTCGCGAAAACGCTTTTTCTGTTTCCGGGCTGTTTTGGTCAAAACAGCCCGGAAACAGAAACTCCTCCACTTGCAGGTTCAGGCTTAAATTGAATCTTGTCTTGAAGTATGCTGATTTTCAAATATTTGAGGTTTGTGTTGCTGTGGGGCTTAAGGTGAGACTTCTGATTATTTAAAATAATTCTAAATAAACGCTTGCCTGATAAAAGTTCAGCTCCTTTCTTTGCTTCGTTATTTTTAATTAATCTAAATAAATATGAAGCATACGTTACATACTTTACTTTTATTGTTCCTTTTCAGCCTGCCTGGGGTGGCGCAACGGGGAGTGACGCTGAAAGGGCGGGTGACCACCTCAGACGGCCAACCCGCCGAATTGGTGTCGGTGGGTTTGAAAGGCACCAGTGTGGGCACGTCTACCAACGCCAGCGGCAATTTCCAATTGGTTCGGGTGAAACCCGGGAGTTATGTTTTGGTGGTGAACGCCATCGGGCTGAAAAGCCAGGAAATGAGCATTGAAGTAGGGAGCCAAGACCTCAACAACCTTGACTTTGTGTTGCAGGAAGACGCCGCCCAACTGCAGGAAGTATTGGTGGCCGCCAACCGGAACACCTATAAAGTAGAAGCCCCGTCCAGCACGCTGCGCTCAACTACGCCCTTGATTGAAACGCCGCAGAACATACAAGTGATCACCAGCGAGTTGGTGCAGGACCAGCAGGTGTTTGACATGCTGGAGGGTGTTTCAAGAAACGTGAGCGGCGTCACCAAACTGGAGCACTGGGACAATTACGCCCGCCTGAACATGCGCGGTGCCCGCATTGCCCCGTTCCGGAACGGCATGAACGTGCAGTCTACCTGGGGGCCGCTGGCCGAAGACATGTCAATGGTGGAGCGCATTGAGTTTGTGAAAGGCCCGGCCGGTTTCATGATGTCGAACGGCGAGCCCAGCGGGTTCTACAACGTGGTCACCAAGAAACCGACGGGCATTACCAAAGGCGCTGCCTCTTTCACCGTGGGCAGCTATGACACTTACCGCGCCACCACTGACCTGGACGGCAAGCTGACCCAAGACGGAAAACTGCTCTACCGCCTCAACCTCATGGCGCAGAACAAAGGCTCGCACCGGCCGCATGAGTACAACAACCGCTACACCATCGCTCCTGTGCTCAAGTACCAGCTAGACGACCGCACGTCGCTGACTCTGGAATACACCTACCAGTATGCACAGATGTCTGTGCTGGGGGCCAATTACGTGTTCTCGCCTAACCGCTACGCAGATTTGCCGGTAGATTACAGCACCACCAACGCCAGCCTGGACCCTACCGTGGTACATGACCACAGCACCTTCGCGATACTGGAGCACCAACTCAACCCTAACTGGAAAATTACCGGGCAGCTGGCGTACTTCAATTCGCAGCAGGAGGGAAGCTCCCTGTGGCCGGCCTCGGTGTACAACCCGGATTGGACCATCAAAACCCCAGCATTAGACGCAGCGGGCAATCTGCAGCGCGGTGTCAGCATCTGGGACGCCGCCAACGTGGGCAAGTTCGGGCAGTTCTTCGTGAACGGCGAAGTCACCACCGGTTTCATCACCCACCGCCTGCTGGGCGGTCTGGACCTGGGCACCAAAGAATACCTGGCCGATTGGGGGCAGAGCTTTATGCTGGGCGGCGTGTACAACATTTACACAGACCTCGTTCCGGCCACGGTAGAACTGCCTACATTTAACCGCAGCAAAAGCCTTCGGCAGCGGGCCGGGTCTAATATTCTGGACCAGACCTTTACCGGTATCTACGTGCAAGACGAGCTGGGCTTTTTTGAAAACCGCGTGCGCCTTACCCTGGCGGGCCGTTACACCAGCGTAGAGGAATCAAGCTACGGCACGGTGGCCAAGGCCGATAAATTCTCGCCCCGCATTGGCTTGAGCGGCTCTATCACGGACCAAACCTCAGTGTACGCGTTGTATGACCAGGCCTTTGTTCCGCAGAGCGCCAATACCATTGACAACAAGAACGTAGGGCCCATTACCGGCAATAACCTGGAGGTAGGGTTCAAGCGCGACTGGAACAATGGCCGTTGGAATACCACCCTTTCGGCGTACCGCATCACCAAGAACAACCAGGCGCAGGCCGCCGGTACCACTGCGCAGGGCGTCACCTATTACGCGGCGCTGGGGCAAACCCGTACGCAGGGCGTGGAACTGGACGTGCGCGGCGAACTGCTGCCCAACCTCAACCTCACCGTGAATTATGCTTACACCAATTCAGAAATCACCAAAGACGCCGTGGCCGAAAACGTGGGCGATGCTGTGCCCGGTGCTACCAAGCACATACAGAACGCGTGGCTGGCGTACCGTATGCCGGAGAACTTGCTGAAAGGATTGGGGCTCTCCCTGGGCTACCAATGGCAGGTGGACCGTTCTTCGTGGTTTGTGTTTGACGGCACAGAAAGCTCTCTGCCAGATTATTTCAGGCTAGACGGGGCGCTTTCCTGGCAGAGCGACAAATTCAGCGTGGGCTTGAACGTGAACAACCTGCTGGACAAATATCTATACTCCGGAGGCCCCATGGATTTAGGCGCACCCGCACGCAGCTACTACTGGCAGTCTGAAGCGCCCAGAAACTATCGTTTCACCGTTGGATACCGCTTTTAGCCTATGACATTCAAGAAACTCATAGGAAAACTTCACCTCTGGCTCGGATTCATATCCGGGCTATTGGTGCTTTTTCTGGGCCTTACCGGCTGCATCTTGGCCTACCAGCGCGAAATTGAGGATGCCACCCAGGGCTACCGCTACGTAGAACCGCGCCCGCAGGCATACCTGCCGCCCACCCAACTGCGCCAATTCGCTGACCAGGCTTTGCCCGGCAAGCACATACACAGCCTTAGCTACGCCCACGGCAAGGCCAGCCAGGCGGTGTACTTCAGCTTTGACCCGGAGTACTATTATATTGTGTATCTAGACCCGTACACGGGGCAGGTGCTCAAAAACAAAGACATGAGCCAGGATTTCTTCCGGTTCATCATCAACGGGCATTATTACCTGTGGCTTCCGCCCAATGTGGGGCAACCTATTTTGGCCAGTGCTACCCTCATTTTCGTGTTCATGCTTATTTCTGGTATTGTGCTGTGGTGGCCCAAGAATAAAGCGGCCCGCAAACAGCGCTTCACCATTAAATGGAATGCCAAATGGCGGCGCGTGAACTATGATGCGCACAACGTGGTGGGCTTCTATGTGTCTTGGGTAGCCATCTTTTTAGCCTTAACGGGATTGGTGATGGGGTTCAAGTGGTTTGCCGGCTCGGTCTATTGGGCCGCCTCCGGCGGAAAGCAGCTGGTGGAATTCTACGAACCGCTTTCCCAGGTGCCGGCCGGAGTGAAAACGGCCAACATGCCGGCGGTGGATAAACTCTGGCTCCAGAAAATACAGACCGTAGATTTAGCCACCGGCCAGCTGGAAATGCACTTCCCAGAAACGCCCGCCTCTTCCATTGAAACCGCTTACAACCCAGACCCCAGCACCTACTGGAAGACAGATTACCAGTATTATGACCAGCACAGCCTTCAGGAGCTGTCTGTGACGCACCAGTACGGTCGGTTCAAAGGCGCCAGCGTGGCTGACAAAATCATGCGCATGAACTATGACATTCACGTGGGGGCCATTGGCGGCCTGGCCGGGAAAACCATCGCCTTCTTCGCCAGCCTCTTTGCCGCCAGCCTGCCTGTGACCGGTTTCCTGATTTGGTGGGGCCGCCGGAAGAAAAGCAAAAAGAATGGTCAACCGGCTCCAGCCGAAAGAACACGCACAAAAGCGAAAGAACTGGTCAGGCCGTAACGATAGAAATAGATAAAAGAATCGCCTTGGCTGGTACCGGCCAAGGCGATTTCCGTTTTCGGCCTGTTTTCCGGAAAACAGGCCGAAAACGGAAGAACTTTCGCTTATAAGAATTTCGTATACAGGTATATGCGAAGAATTCTCCTCCTCCTCCCTTGGTTATTCCTCCTCTTAGCCCAGACCAAGGTGTTGGCGTGGGGGTTCTACGCGCACCAGCGTATAAACCGGCAGGCGGTGTTCACGCTCCCGCCGGAGATGATTGGCTTTTACAAGCAGCACCTGCCCTACATCACTGAACAGGCCGTGGCCCCAGACAAACGCCGTTACGCCGTACCCGAAGAAGGCCCGCGCCACTTCATTGACCTGGACGTGTACGGTGACAGCGCCCTCTATAAACTGCCCCGCCGGTGGGAAGACGCCGTCAAGCAATTTACCTTAGACTCGTTACAGCGGCACGGCATTGTACCGTGGCACATCGGGCTGGTGCAGTACCAACTCACCGAGGCGTTCAAGAAACATGAGGTGCAAAGAATTCTTCGGCTTTCTGCCGAACTGGGGCACTATGTAGCCGATGCCTGCGTTCCCTTGCATACCACCCGCAACTACAACGGGCAGTTCACGGGGCAACGCGGCATTCACGGGCTCTGGGAAAGCCGCCTGCCGGAACTTTGGAGCCAGGAATATGATTTCTTTCTAGGTCAGCCCCAGTATCTGGAAAGCCCCAGCCGCACCGCCTGGGAGATTGTGGCCCGGTCGCATGCCGCGCTGGATTCTGTCTTTACCGTGGAAAGACAACTCACCCAAACCTTCCCGGAGGACAAGAAATACAGCCTGGAGGAGCGCGGCACCAGCACCGTGAACGTGTACTCCCGGGAGTTCAGCCAAGCCTACCACCGGGGGCTGCACGGGCAGGTGGAGCGGCAGATGCGGTACGCCACCCACCTGGTGGCCAGTTACTGGTACACCGCCTGGGTAGACGCCGGCCAGCCTGATCTGCGCAACCTGGCCCCGCTCACGCCGCAGCAGAAACAGCAGCTGGAGGCAGAAAAGCCCTCTTTTGAAGTGGGTGAACATGATGAACGGGGGCACGGGTAAAAACTGTTTTGGCGCTGGTTTGTGAAAATCAGGCGAAAAACGCATCTTGTAAGAAAGCAAGTATTTGGTAGTGTCTCTGGTATACCTAAACAAAAGGCCTATGCGACTGAAAGAGATCTTTGACTTTGATACGTGTATGATCACGCTGGGCCTGGCTACGCTGGTGGTGCAGTGGCGCTGGCAAGAGACAGACGCCTCAGAAAAGAGTCTGGTACCAGAGAACCTGAAAATTGCCGGGCAGGTGATAGAGCAGCCGGTAGCGCCTGAGTGGGAGATTACCTTCCCGGAGGGCTCCCCTTATCAACGCCTACAGACACCCGCCGGCCTCAGGTACAACCCGTTTCTGGAGGTCCGTAATATTTCCATCGGCTTTGCCGGAAACTATAACTGGGCAGACAAGGAGCGGGCACTGGATGCACTTTTGGCGCAGCACGCGGGCAAAGACTACCTGTTTGTGTTGCAGCAGCAGGTGGCGAATGAAATGCTGCGGCGTGAGCTGTTCTTCCACTACTACCAGGACCCCACTGATGAGAATATGTTGGAGGGCATTGCCTTTTATACTGAACTGCTGATAGAAGCCAGGTCTGAAGACACCAAACTGCTGTATATGTGCCTGAGGGTATTGCAGAACCACTGGCCCAAAGAGAAGAAAGCCAGGGTGGCCGGCCTCACGCTGGAGCGGGTGGCAGAGAGAAATAAAGCTTCGGCCCCAGATACCACTACTGCCCCAGGGTATTACCGGCAGGTGTACGCCCGGGAGTTGGCCCGGGTGGGAGGGGTGAACCCCCTGCTGGCGAATCATTCCCAAAGTTTGGCCGTTTCCAGATAGATAGTTAACTAGTAGTCTTGTTTAAGCAGAAGCCCCAAAGGCGGCTTCCTTTGATTATTTCTGAAGGGATACATGAAATTGAAATTAGGTAAAAGCACCACATACTCCATCTTGTTCTGCAGCCTGCTGGGGCTGAGTTCCTGTGAGAAAATACTACGGGATATGGCCACCAAAGAAACCCCTGGCCAGGTGGCCCAGGCTGATACGGCGCAAACGGCCACAGCTCCCGCTGAACCAGCCAGGCCCAAAGAGCCGGAGTTTGAGCTTACGTTTCCTGAAAACTCCCCGTACAAAGATCTGGCCGCCCCCAAAGAGGCCAAAACCAATCCTTTTACTGAGGTGCAGCGCATTGCTGAGCAGTATGAGGGAAACCCCAACTGGGCTGACAAGCACGCTGACCTGAACGGGTTGCTGCTGCAGAGCAAAGGCAAAGACTATTACCCCATACTGCAGCAGCAGGCGGCCAATGAGATGCTGCGGCATGAGCTGTTCCCCCATTATTACCAGGACCAGAACAACGTTAGAATGCTGAATGCCATTGGTCTGTATACAGAGCATCTGCTGGAGGCTAAGACAGAAGACTCAGAACTGGTGTACAAGTGCCTGCGGGCGCTGCAGGGCCACTGGCCAGAAGACAGGCTGGCAGCCGCGGCGCGGGTAACAGCAGAGCGGGCCCTGGCGCGGCCCATTACCTCGGCGGCAGACACCACCACCCGCAACGGGAGCTACCGCCAAATCTATGCCCGCGAGCTGAAAAAGATGGCCAAAAAACTCAATGGAGAGTCTTAGGGAGAAAGCAACTTTTCTGCGGGTAGATTTGTATTATAGATAGGGAAGCCTTTGCAGATGTTTGCCTGTTTGAAATGGTAATTGCACTGGAAGAGGTGTTGAATAAAATAGCACGAAAGATATAAAATGGCAGGACAGACAGAGAATCAAAAAATAAAGAATTCACCCAACCAGGTGCGGCTGCCTTTCTTTTTAGGGTTGGCAGTGGCGCTGGGCGTGTTGCTGGGCGCTACGTTGTTCCAACCCAGCAGTAATAATCCGCAGGGCACGGCTCGCGGCTACCTTAAGTTCAGGGAGATTTTGAGCTACATTGACCGTGAGTATGTAGACACCGTGAACACTGAGGAGCTTTCTGAGTACGCCATCAACAAAATGCTGGAGAAGCTGGACCCGCACTCGTCTTACATTCCGGCCAAAGACCTGGCACTGGCCAAGTCTTACCTGGAGAGCGACTTTGACGGCATTGGCGTGGAGTTCAATATCTTCAGGGATACGCTTTACGTGATTGCGCCTATACATGACGGGCCGTCTGAGCAGGTGGGCATACAGGCCGGTGACAAGATCATCAAGGTGAACGGAGAGAACATGGCGGGTGTGAAGCTGACCAATGAAATGGTGTTCAAAAAGCTGCGCGGGCCAAGAAACTCAAAAGTGAACTTAACCGTGCTTCGCCGGAACGAGAGCAAGCCGCTCCAGTTCTCAGTGACCCGTAAGAAAATACCGTCTGTGTCTGTAGACGCGGGCTACATGGTAGATGACCACACCGGTTACATCAAAGTGAGCCGCTTCTCTAACGGCACCTATGACGAGTTTAAAAACAAGCTTTCCGCCCTGCGCAAGCAAGGGCTGCAGCGCCTGATCCTGGATTTGCGCGACAACCCGGGCGGGTATCTGGACCACGCCACCCGCATGGCAGATGAGTTCCTGGCGGGCAACAAGAAACTGGTGTACACAGACGGCAAAGGCACCAAGTATGACGCAGATTATTACGCCCGCCAGAAAGGCGACTTTGAGAGTGGTGAGCTGATCGTGCTCATCAACGAAGGCAGCGCGTCTGCCTCTGAGATTCTGGCGGGAGCCCTGCAAGACCATGACCGGGCCTTGATTGTGGGCCGCCGCTCGTTTGGCAAAGGGCTGGTGCAGGTGCCCATCTCGCTGAGTGACGGGTCTGAGCTTAGGTTGACCATTTCACGGTACTACACCCCCAGCGGGCGTTCCATCCAGAAACCGTATGACCCAGACTCGTCTAACCAGTATGAGAATGACATTCTGAACCGCTACAAACACGGTGAGTTCTTTAGCCAGGACAGCATCAAGTTTGACGAGAACCTGAAGTACAAGACCGCCAAAGGGCGTACCGTGTACGGTGGCGGCGGCATCATGCCAGACGTGTTTGTACCCCAGGACACCCTGGACAACACTGAGTTGTTAACTGAGCTGTACCGCAGCAACCTCTTGCGCGAGTATGCCATGAACTACTCCCGTGACCATAAGAAACAGCTGGACAACATGTCTCTGGCAGAGTTTAAAGCCAACTTCAAAATCACAGATGCCATGTTCCAGGGCCTGCTTTCAGAGGCGAAACGGTCAGGGATCAAGGTGAAGGAGGCAGACCTGAAGCGCTCAGAGAAAACCATCAGGAACAACCTGAAAGCCTTCATTGCCCGTAACCGGTACCAGGCCGAAGGTTTTTATCCGGTGCTGAACGAGAATGACCCTGATTTCCAGCGGGCCCTTGGGCTGTTTGGGCAGGCCCGGCAGTTGAGCCTGGGAAAATAACCGTAAAAAGCGTGGCAGGAGACAAACCTGCCACGCTTTTTTGTTTCTATCCTTCGGCCGCGCCGAACGCTGTTTTTGGCCTGTTTTTGGGAAAATAGGCCAAAAACGCGAAAAAGGTGTTCCTTCTCCACCAGGGGAGAAGGTTAGGATGAGGGGGCGAGACAGATGAAGTGATAATGGTTGAAGTTTTTGGCAAAGACGCTCGCAGGTGCTGCGCACGCTACGAGGTCTTTTGAAATGGCTGCTGGTTTATTGTTGATGGTTTATGTGATCGCTGGCGCGAGTTTGCAGCTCGTGCCCACTTATGCTGTATCCAAACTCGTTGGGAACTGTGAGAAGATTGGCAATGCGTAAAACCCACCCCGACCTCTCAGAGGAGGGAATTATCTGCTTGAGTTATAAGTCACGGAAGTAACTTCCGCGCCATTGCAAAGAATGATAAAGAAGGAATTGGCTCACAAGTAAAGCTCTTCCATCCGCTGTGCGTTTCCGGGCTACTTTCATGAAAACAGGCCGGAAACGCAGAATCTACTTAGCCTATCCTGCGGGAGCGGGCAACGCAGTGGCGCCAGGCACGCAGGCGCTTAGCGGGAGCAAGCAGGAACGGTTCAAGCCCGTAATGGCTACTATAGCGATGGAACAGATAGCATCAGCCAGAGGCGAAGTTTAATGAAGCCTCACAGTCTGAGCGGCAGCGAGTTCTTCCCTTCTTGATTCTTTTGTTATGTTGAGCATCAAGGATCAACGTGACAAACAGGAATAGAAAGTAATTCAGCCAGAGGTTTATTAAATAAAGCAGCGGGAGCAAAGGCAGTTTAGGTGGTTGGTGAGAACACGCAACAACGGTGGGGGGGAAGGCGGAAAGAACATTTACCCGCAATGCGTAAGAGATAAGGCACTGCCTGGTCTCTAGGTATGGTATTACTGAATCGCCGTGACCTATTTCTTACATGAGGAATTTTCCACCTTAAGAGATTTGGCGTATTTTAGTCTAAAAGAGAAAAATCTTCTGCAAAGCATAAGCAAAGGCTTCTGTTTTCGGGTTAATTTCTGAAAAACAGGCCAGAAACGGCTTTAAAAGAAACAGCACATTATCCTTATTCACTCATTCACTCCATCACGCATTTACGCATTGAAAAAATGGCATACTATCATAGACTAGGCAACATTCCCAAGAAGCGGCACACGCAGTTCAGGAAACCAGACGGCACCCTGTACCATGAGCAGCTGGTGGGCACGCTGGGCTTTTCAGGCGTCTCCTCTTTGCTGTACCACAACCACCCGCCCACCCGTATCACCCGCATTGGTGAGCCCGTGCCGTACGGGCCGGTAAAGTCAGATGTGCCCTTGGCGCCCTACCACCTGCGGCCTTTCAAAGGCGAGAGTACCGGCCAGGATTACCTGAGTGCGCGCAAGACGGTTTTGATGAACAAAGACTGCACCATCTCCATCTGTCTTCCGCGCCAGCGCGAAATGGACTATTTCTACAAGAACGCCCTGGCAGATGAGATTGTGTTCATTCATGAAGGCTCAGGTGAGCTGCTGTCGCAGATGGGCCGCCTGGAGGTAGAGGCCGGAGATTACGTGGTGATCCCGCGCACCATTATTCACCAGTGGAAGTGGAATGATGGCCCCGTGCGCCTGCTCATCACCGAAAGTTTCAGCCCCGTAGAGACGGTGCGCCGCTACAGAAACCACTTTGGGCAGCTGCTGGAGCACAGCCCGTACTGTGAGCGGGACATCAGGCCGCCGCATGAGATTCTGGTAGATAACGCCCCCGGCGAGTATCTGGTGCAGATCAAGAAAGAGGGTTTCCTGCACCAGTATTATTATGATTTCTCCCCGCTGGACGTGGTAGGTTGGGACGGCTATTTTTACCCGTACGCCTTCTCTATTCATGACTTTGAGCCCATTACCGGCCGCATTCACCAGCCACCGCCCGTGCACCAGACCTTTGAGACGCAGGGCTTTGTGGTGTGCTCGTTCGTGCCCAGGCTGTTTGATTACCACCCGCAGGCCATTCCGGCGCCGTACAACCACTCCAATGTAGACTCAGATGAGATTCTGTACTACGTGGCGGGCAACTTCATGAGCAGGAAAGGCATTGACATTGGGTCGTTCACCATTCACCCCAGTGGCCTGCCGCACGGTCCGCACCCCGGCACCGTAGAGGCCAGCATCGGCAAGAAAGAAACCCACGAGCTGGCCGTGATGATTGACACGTTCAAGCCGCTGTACCTGACCGTAGAGGCCCTGGAGTTCCTGGACCAGAACTACCCCATGAGCTGGAACCCAGACGTGGCTCCGGCTGCGCCCAGGCCCGCAGATATGATGGATTAGCGTTTTCGGCCTGTTTTTGGAAAAACAGGCCGAAAACGGAAGTCTCTCGGGAAGAAGGACTTTTATGTATTATGGGAGACGGGAGTTTATAAACTTCCACTATGATTATCACCAGCGTAACGTGTGGTTTTCAATAGTGTAAATTTATAAACGTACCCTTTTCAACTTTCCGTTTCCCGCCTCCTTTTCCTAAAACAGCCTCAAACTAAGATCTTCAATTCTCACCACTTTCCCCAAACCTCCTCCCTTTCTTATCTTTGCGGCAGAAGTTTCAAAGAACAAATACCACCATGCCCAAAGAGAGCCACCAAAGCAAGTTGCAGAAGCTGATTGTAGTAGGAGACCGCCTGCTCATTAAACCCAAGTCACAGCGGGAGCAGACCAAGAGCGGCTTGTTTCTGCCGCCGGGCGTGCAGGAGAAAGAGAAAGTACAGGAAGGCTACGTGATGAAGGCGGGCCCCGGCTATCCCATTCCCGCCGATTACGGACTGGATGATGAGATCTGGAACCAAGACGAAAAGGAGGCCGTGCGGTACATTCCGCTGCAGGCGAAGGAGGGGGATCTGGCTATTTACCTGCAGCGTGATGCGGTGGAGATCAACTACCACGGCGAGAAGTATTTCATTGTGCCGCAGAGCGCGGTACTGCTGCTGGAGCGGGAAGAAGATTAAGCCCGCTACGCCCCGTTTAGAGCAGGTGCGGTTGGTGTGACCCTAGCAGTACCTGTGCGTTTTTGGCCTGTTTTTCAAAAAACTGGCCAAAAACAGAACTGTCCGGTTCTGTACAAAATTTGTGCAGAACCGGACAGTTCTGTTTTTACAGGTCTTGCTAACATGTTGTAAATGAGCGTGCGTAGGTCTTGGCATGGCGCTTGTACAGGGGGAGGAATTAAAGTTCAGCCACCAAGCAACCCTCAGGAGCGATTATTCATCTATAGGGCAGGTGCAGGCTGATTGGTTTGGGTAATACTGTAGTTCCACCTTATTTCTGTTGTGATGCGGTCCTTCTTGCTTTCCTCAATGCTGACGTACGGGTGTAGCGTGCTGTTCTTCCCGGTAGAGAACCTGGGTGAGGAAAAGGCCAGCCATCACCCGGCCAATGTTGCCCAGGTCACCTGGGCGTGCCGCCACTTAAAGGACCAGACCTGCCGCCGCAAGGCACAGGGAAACAGCCTCCTGCTGCAGTTGCCAACAAAGGGAGCCGGTTTTATTGCCCATGAGCTGCACTCCCTCTCCGGCAGGAGCCTGACCCACTAATTTGATCACGATGACGGTGTCTTCTATATAAAAGTATAAAAAGGGAACAGCGGCTTTTGAGCAGTGAATACCTGTAAGATTTTGTTTAATGGTTGTTTGAGGTGGCCCTTCTGGGGTCATTTCTTTTTTAACTCCGCTCGAACAAATCGCCACCTGGGGAACGCCTGTTTTCGGCCTGTTTTCAGAAAAACAGCGCCAAAACGCATTAAAGGCTTCCGCCATACATACGGGGAGCAACAATCTGCAAAACTGATGAAGATCATGCCCCTCCATGACGCGGCCTATCAATTTGGGCGGCCGCCTTGCCCCATCTTTGCACCATGGAAACGACTTTTGCCCCCAGCACCCCGTCTGTTGACTTAGTGAAGAAGTACAACGTGCCGGTGCCCAGATATACCAGCTACCCCACCGTACCCTTCTGGGGAAATGAACTTCCTAAAGAGGCAGACTGGCAACGGGTGCTTTTAAATACGTTTGAGGCCACCAACCAGCAGGAAGGCATCAGCCTGTACGTGCACCTCCCGTTCTGCGAGAGCCTTTGCACTTACTGCGGCTGCAACAAGCGCATCACTAAAAACCACGGTGTAGAGCCCATCTACCTGAAAGCAGTGCTGCAGGAATGGGACAAATACAAAGCCCTGCTGCCAGAGAAACCCGTGATCAGGGAAATTCACCTGGGCGGCGGCACCCCCACGTTCTTCAGCCCGGAAAACCTCCGGTACCTGATCAACGGTCTGTTGGCTGGCGCCGAAGTGCACCCCCACCACGAGTTCAGCTTTGAGGGGCACCCCAACAACACCACGTATGAGCACCTGCAGGCACTGTATGAGGTGGGGTTCAGACGTGTGAGCTACGGCGTACAGGATCTTTCAGAGAAGGTGCAGCGAGCAATTAACCGCCTGCAGCCGCTGGAGAACCTGGTGAGGGCCACTGAAGATGCCCGGCGCATTGGTTACACCTCTGTGAACTATGACCTCATTTACGGGCTGCCTTTCCAGACCACCCAAAGCATTGAAGATACGTTTCGGCAGGTAATCACCCTCAAGCCAGACCGCATTGCCTACTACAGCTATGCCCACGTTCCGTGGAAAGAAAAATCACAGCGGGCGTATTCTGAGGCTGATCTGCCCACTGATGCCTACAAACTGTCGCTCTACCAGCTGGGGCAGCAGATGCTCTTAGAGGCGGGGTACCAGGACGTGGGCATGGACCATTTTGCGTTTCCGGAGGAAGAGTTGTGTGTGGCCCAGCGCCAAGCCCGGTTGCACCGCAATTTCATGGGGTACACCACCACGCAGAGCCAACTCATGATTGGCCTGGGCGTCTCTGCCATCAGTGACCTGTACCGCGGCTACATCCAGAACGTGAAAACCGTAGAAGAATATTATGCCCTGCTGGCCATGGGCGAATGGCCACTCCTGAAAGGTACCTTGCTTTCAGAAACCGATGTGTGCATGCGCCGCCATATTCTGGACATTGCCTGCCAGGGCCGCACCGGCTGGAGCCAAAGCCCTGAACTGTCACTGCTGCAGGAGAAGGTATGGCCTGCGTTGGAAGAGCTGGCCGCAGACGGCCTCATTGACCTGCAGTCGGAGAGCCTGCAACTGACAGCTGTGGGCCACCGCTTCCTGCGCTCTGTCTGCGCCGCTTTTGACCTGTACCTGGTGGGTGCCCAGAAAGAGCCATCGGCGAAGCCGATGTTCAGCAAGGCGGTGTAGTCTGCTGTTTTCGGGCTGTTTTTGAGAAAACAGCCCGAAAACGCCTCACCCCTTGCCAAAGAGTAAGATATATTTTTAATACCAGATGATATGAAATATTTGAATAACATGGCTCCGGTGGGGGCCACCTGACCGGGGCGTCTTGTAGAAACCTTTTGGTGTACAGAAGGCCAGGCTATGTGGGGGGCGGAGTTGGGGCGGAGAGTTTTTCCTCCCGCGGGGCTCTTAAGCTTTCCTCAGCTTTTTATACACCATGATGGCAAGCATGAGGAGCACAGAGAGGCCTATAAAACCCAGTACGCCCCACGTGGCGTCAAGCCCGTTCTTGAGCACCACCAAAAAGACAATGCTCACCAGAAACAGAGTGGCTACCTCGTTCCAGATGCGCAGCTGGGTAGAGCTTTGCCTGATAAGTCCTTTCTGGTGCTGCTTGAAAATGCGGTGGCAGTAGAGATGGTAGGCCAACAGGCCCGCCACAAAACCAAGTTTAATCCAGAGCCAGGTAGGAATGGGGGTGTAGTAGTGCAGCAGGCTCAACCCCATGATGACGGTGAGTATTGCGCTGGGCCACGTAATGCCGTACCAGAGCCGCTTCTGCATAAGGGCAAACTGGGTCTGCAGTATTGACTTCTCCGGTTCTGGCTTCTGCTCTGTTTCAGCATAATACACAAACAGCCTGACAATGTAGAAAAGGCCGGCAAACCAGGTCACCACAAAGATGATGTGCAGGGATTTCAGGTACAGAAAGCTCATAGGTGCAGAAATAGTGAAGGGGAGCCTGTTCAGGTTCCCGCCGCAAAAATGGCTGATTGTGGGTAAGAAACCTAGCGGCCCCTTTGTGGCAGGCGTTTTGGGGCTGTTTTCAGAAAAACAGCCCCAAAACAGGCTAGAGTTTCAGCCTAAGCCCCACGGCCAGGTTGAGAATGTCTGTCACGGCAATTCCCTCATTGCGGTACTTGTCAATGATCATGACGTCACTGGTGCCCAGCTCGCCGTAGAACTCCCCGTACAGGGGGCGCTTGTTGCCTTTGAACTCCCTGCCAATGGCCGAACCAATGAACGGAAGCAGCCTGGTGGCGGTGGGCCAGAGGTAGTAGCCGTTAGGGTATTTCTTAGGGAAGAAGGTCTCAAACTGCTCCCCAATGGTCATGCTGATGCCCGCCCCAACCTTGATCCAGCTGATTTTGTAGTCCCTGAACAGCGGCTTGGGGTGTGACTGGTAGTAGATCTTAGTGGTGAAGGTGTGGTTGGTGTGCTTAATGTCATACCCCGGGGTGAAGCCGTACAGCAGCTCTACGTTGGTTCTGTCATGGCGCCCAAAGTCATAGCCCAGCCCTGCAGAAAGCAAGCCTATGAGACCCGCGTGCTGGAGTACCACATAGTCTGGGGCAAACCGGCTGTTCTTGGGCCGGTCAGCTTTGGCCGGTTGTTCAGGGGTTGGCTGGCCCTGCGCCTGCGCCAGGGGGGATACCACCAGGCAGACCAGAAGGCAAAAGGTATGGAGAGAACGCATAGCGGCTAAAAATCTATTTTTTCATAAGTTACCTGATCCCCCAGGACCGTTACCAGCACGTAGCTTCTCTTGTCAGCTGAGGCCGTGGTCACGTACAGGATGCCGTCATCATACAACTGGTCTGCCCGGTAATTGTGGGTGTGGCCGTGCAGCGATAGTTTCACGTCATACTGCCGCATTAAAAGGGAATAAGCGCGTTCTTTGTGCGGGTTGGCCTCCCCGTTGTCTGGCGAAATATGGGAAATCACAAATTTGTTAGGCGTACCGGGGGCATTCTGCAGTTCCTGCTGTAGCCAGTTTACATCAGGCACTGACTCATTGAATTCCAGGAAATTAGTGTTAAGGAAAATGAATTTGTTCTTGCCGTAGGTGAAGCTGTGGTTGAGCGGCCCGTACATGCGCTGGTACAGTTTGGGGCCTTCGCCCAGGCAGTCATGGTTGCCAATCACCGTCACGTACGGTACCTTTAGTTTGGCCAGTTCCCGGTGCATGCGCTCAAATTCATCTGTAAAGGCATAATTGGTCAGGTCACCGCCATGCAAGACAAAGGCCACGTCTCGCCGGTTGATGTCATTCACCATGTCTTTGGTTTCTGCAAAGAAGCCCTGGGTGTCAGAGATAAAGGCGAAGCGCAGGGGCGTGAGAGGGGAGAGGGAAGATTCGGTGGCTTTGATTCTTGCCACATGTTCGGCTGTCAGGTTCTTGAACTCAATGTTCCCCTCATAGGGGTGGTATTCAAAAAGATCACAACTGGAGAATGAAAGCAGAGAAAGGCTGAGAAGCCACCCACACAACAGGCGCAGGTATGTATGTTTCATGTGAATATAGGTAAAACAGAATAATTACTCCCTATACCTATTCTAGCTGATAGGGTTGTGGTTTTGTCTAAAGATGCCGCGCCGGTGCTAGCCATCCATTTCTGCAGGTTTAAACTATTTCGCCTCCTGCCTGTACTTACTCAGGAACTTCGTCTATCTTGCTACTATGGTAAAAGGTGCTTCTGTATGGTTTTGGGTATCAATGCTGTTAACAACTGGGGTAGCGTGTAAACGAATGGAAGAATCAGGGAATTCTAAAGAGCAAAATGCTGTTCATCAGGTCTCTAAGAGTGCGGCCTTGCAGAAACCCTTGCCAGTGGCTTCTCAGGAACCGGTAGCGCCTGGGCAGGTGAGGGCTGTGCTTTCAGTGCAGAAGGTGTTTCCTGAACTGGACACCGCTGGCAGTGGCCCCTGCAGCCAGGTACCTTGTAGGGTAGAGGCGCAGGTAGGGCAAGTGGTAGGCTACGGTTCTGGGGTGAATTCACCTTTGCCGGGAGGGGGCAGAATCTTTTTGTATTTCCCTATGACAGTCAGGGCCGGTGAAGGCAGTTCTGAGGTAAAAGCAGGGACAAAGCTGGAGGCAGATCTGCAAGCTCCGCTTTCTGAGGGCGCTCCCTACACAGTTAGGAGGTATAGAATCTTACATTAACCTGAATGTAGTTGACAGCAGAAGGCTACATTGATTAAAAGAGCATATTTATTTTTCAATATATAAGCGAAGAAGGGCTGCGGGAGGTTCCTGTATAGCGTGTAGCAGCCGCTACAAAGGCGATAGAAGCATGAATTCATATACTTCCCCTACCGCTTGAAACTAAAATTTAAGCAGGCTCTAACTCACACTTTACCAGTAGTTACATGAAATCTTTTCACCAGCAGCGCCAGAACTGGATGTCTTTCCTCTTGCTCCTTGTCTTTGGGGCGCTCCTTTATTTCTCTGCCTCTGGTCCCGCCGGTGAAGACCGCCAGGGGCGTATCTCAGCTGATGAGATGAAGAAGGCCGGCTACAGGTCCAGGGTGGAGCGGTTGCATAAGAAGGGCGCCATTGGGTCTAAAGACAAACCGCAGGCACGCCTGGAGTATGAGATTGAACGGCTTAAAGATCCGGCTACCGGAAAGATCCCGGAGGGAATACGGGAGCTGGAGCTGGCTTTTTCTGAAACCATACCTACCAAAGAGCAGGTGCTGCGCCAGTTAGATCCCCATGCCAAGTTTGCCACTGAGAACTGGAATAGCCGCGGGCCCTATAATGTGGGAGGGCGTACCCGCGCCATGGCCCTTGACATAGCCAATGAAAACATTCTCCTGGCCGGTGGCGTGTCTGGGGGAATGTGGCGCAGCAGCAACGGTGGGGCCTCCTGGGCCAAAGTGACCGGGTTAGACCAGTTGCAAAGTGTGACAACCATTAGCCAGGACAAGAGAGTGGGCAAACAGAATGTTTGGTACTATGGCACCGGTGAAATGTTTGGAAACTCTGCCTCTGCTCCCGGGGCTACTTATTATGGAAATGGAATTTACAAGTCAGTAGATAATGGCATTACCTGGAACCCACTCGTCTCTACCCAGACGGCTAATTTTACAGCCTTCACCAGTGTATTTCAGTTTATCTACCGGGTGGCTACCAATCCGGCCAATGCGGCGCAGGATGAAGTTTTTGCGGCTACCGTAGGCTCTGTCAGAAGGTCTACTGACGGGGGGGCTACCTGGCAGAGTGTGCTGGGGTATGAGGCCGGGTTAAATGACTTCAACGCCAGCCCCTACTTTACAGATATTGCCATTGGGAATAGCGGCAACATGTACGCCGCGTTAAGCCAGTATGCCAGCGGAGGAAGATCTGCCACTAAACGAGGCATTCACCGCTCTACAGACGGCGTCACCTGGACAGACATCACTCCTGCTAACTTTCCGGCTACCTATGAGCGCATTGTCATGGATATTGCGCCTTCTAACGAGAACATAGTATATTTCTTTGTGTACACGGCCACCAATGCTGCTTCTGAGGCCAATCTCTGGAAGTACGAGTACCTTTCCGGGAGCGGTGCCGGGGCCGGTGGCCGGTGGACGAACCTCAGTGCCAATCTGCCCATGCTGGGCGGGAAATCTGGTGATTTAGACCTGCAGGGGGGGTATAACATGGTGGTCAAAGTCAAACCAGATGATCCTAACTTTGTGGTGCTGGGCGGCACCAACCTTTACCGGTCCCTCAGTGGCTTTACCAATACCACCTCTACGCGTAAAATAGGCGGCTACGTACTAGACAACTCCAGCTTTGCCTTATACACTAATCACCATCCTGACCAGCATGAGGTCATCTTCTACCGCTCAAACCCCAATAGAATGCTGTCTGCGCATGACGGGGGTGTGAGCCGGACCACTAATAATGCAGCGGCCACTGTAGTGTGGGAGTCTCTCAACCGTGGATATCAGACCACTCAGTTCTATACGGTAGCCATGGACCTGAACACCACAGATGATTTTGTGGTGGGCGGTATGCAGGACAATGGCAGCTGGGCAGTAGACAACATCAATGCTACCACAGAGTGGAATGAGGTAGTAGGCGGAGACGGTGCTTTTGCCGCTGTGACCACCCACTCACTGTTGGTATCTGTGCAGAACGGTACAGTTTATAGAATTGCGTTCAATGATAGGGGCGAAGACATTGGCTACGCCAGAATTGACCCGCCCAAAACAACGGGCTACCTGTTTGTGAACCCCTACACCATTGATCCCAATAATGAGTACACCATGTTTTTACCGGCGGGTGACACGCTATGGCGCAATAAAAACATTGCCCAGATCCCCCTGGGCGGGGAACAATCAAACCTGGGCTGGGAGGTTGTAGCCAATCTGGGTATTTCTGAAACCATTTCTTCTGTCTCAGTCAGTAAAGTACCTGCCAATGTGGTTTATTTTGGAACCAGCGGAGGCCGGTTGTACAAGCTCCAGAACGGCAACGCAGCTTCGCCCACCAGAACTGAGATCACAGGGGCTAATTTCCCCAAGAGCACATCAGGTGCCCCCACCGGCTATATCAACTGTATTGCCATTGACCCCAAAGACGCCAACAAAGCTGTAGTGGTGTTTTCTAACTATAAAGTGCAGAGCCTGTTCTACACCACAGATGGCGGGACTACCTGGACCGCGGTTTCTGGAAACCTGGAGGAGAACCCAGATGGTAGTGGTAACGGGCCTTCTACCAGGTGGGTGACTATTCTCCCAAACCCAGACGGCACCAATAAGTACTTTGTAGGCACCAGTACCGGCTTATACTCAACCGGCGTTTTAGAAGGGGCCGGTACCACCTGGCTGCGCGAAGGCAATAGCTCTATTGGCCAGGTGCCGGTTGACATGGTGCTCAGCAGAACCACAGATGATCTGGTTTTAGTGGGCACCCACGGGAACGGGGTGTTCAGCCTTCGGTATTCTGGGCCGCTGATTCCAAAAGGAGATGATCCCAATCCTCTACAGACGGGACTTGGCCTGAGCTATCCTAACCCTTATTTTCAAGGGGCAACGGTTACCATCCCTTTCCAGCTGGAGAGTGCGGCCCAGGTGCAGTTGCAGGTGTTTGATATGACGGGCAGAAAGGTGGCTTCCCTGGTAAATGGCAGCCTGCAAGCCGGTAAACACCTGGTAACCTGGCGGGGCAACGGCCTGGCGAGTGGCACCTACCTCTACCAGCTCATGGTTGACGGGAAGCGCTTTACCAAACGCATGGTTCAGCTAAAGTAAAGCTGGAGCTGTACAGAAACAGGAAAGGGAGCCCGTGGGCTCCCTTTCCTGTTTCTGTTTTTGACCTGTTTTTCAGAAAACAGGTCAAAAACAGGCCTACTTTTTCATGTACTGCGCAAACTCCTTCGCAAAATAGGTCAAGATAACATCGGCCCCGGCGCGTTTCATGCTGAGCAGAACTTCCAGCATAATTTTCTCGCTGTCCAGCCAGCCGTTCTGAGCGGCGGCTTTTACCATGGCGTACTCGCCGCTGATGTTGTAGGCAGCCACGGGCAGGTTAGTGTTGTCTTTCAGAAGTTTAATTACATCCAGGTACGCCAGGGCCGGTTTTACCATCAGGAAATCGGCACCCTCGGCGATGTCCAATTCAGCCTCAATCAAGGCTTCGCGGCTGTTGGCGGGGTTCATCTGGTAGGTTTTCTTGTCGCCGTGTTTGGGCGCTGAGCCCAGGGCGTCTCTGAACGGACCGTAGAAACCGCTGGCGTATTTGGCGGTGTAGCTCATGATGGAGACGTTGGTGAACGCGTGGCTGTCCAGTACCTGACGGATGTGGGCTACGCGGCCGTCCATCATGTCTGAGGGGCCAATGATATCGGCACCGGCCTGGGCCTGGGCCAACGCCATCTGGCCTAGCACTTCCAGCGTAGCGTCATTGAGAATCTCACCGTTGTCTACAATGCCGTCATGGCCATCTGAGCTGTACGGGTCCATGGCCACATCAGTCATCAGGACCACGTCTGGGAAATTGCGCTTGATCTCAGCAATGGTGCGCAGGTAGAGGCCCTCTGGGTTTTTGCTTTCAGACGCGAAACGGTCTTTCTTGCCCTCGTCAATCTGCGGGAACGGCGCAAAGGTTTTAATGCCCAGGTCTACGCATTGGGCAATTTCTTCCAGCAAACGGTCTGGGGAGTAGCGGTAAATGCCCGGCATAGAGGCAATCTCAACGGCCAGGTTGGTGCCTTCCATCATGAAGACTGGGAAAATGAGGTCATGCACGGCCACATGGTTTTCCTGCACCATGTTCCTGATCACTTCAGATTTACGGTTTCGGCGGGGCCGACGGGTTAAATGATCCATAGCTGTTACAAATAAGTAAGGCGGGTGAGCCGCTAAGTGGGCAGACCTGCTGTTCTACAACAAAAGAACGCGTAGAATAGTGTACGGGCGCGCCCAAAAACCGATTATGTTTAGGTATTCCCGGCAAAGGTAGGGTTTCTGCCCATTCAGGCGAAGGCTGTTTTGGCCAGTTTTCAGAAAAACAGGGTGGAAACGGAAATCTACCCAACTTGGGGCCGCTTCTTTCTTGCAAAACAGTTTTCTACCGTAAAATTGTGAATTTTCACGCATTCCGTCCCCCTTTGAAGGGGGTAGGGGAGTGATTATTCGTGCTGAATTACTCATGCGGAAGTACGCATTCCCGGGAAGCATCTTTTCATTTCGCTACTCTAAAGCTGGCTGTTCTTCAACGGCCTTGGTCATCCCCCTACCCCCTTCAAAGGGGGGCGGAATGCGTGTTTCAGCATTTTAAATTAAAATCATCTGATTCTGAATATTTTAAAACCTAATTCAAGTTTTCTGGAAAGTCTGTTGCTAAGCATGCTTCTGCCTTTCTGATGAGAGCTTGGTGGTAAACGGCAGAGGCTTTTCTAGATCGCCCGCAAGATTCTTTCAGAATGATAAGCTAGAAAAGCAGCTGGATTTCTGTCTTTCGCTGCGGCGGGTGTCTTCCCTTGCCCTAAGAAAGGGGGAGCTGTCTTCGGCCTTTGGCCAAAGAAAAGGGGTTCAACTGAACGCAACCTGAAGCAAAAGTTATAACCTGTTTTTGACCTGTTTTCTGCAAAACAGGCCAAAAACAGGTTGTTATGCCATCGGCCAAAGGTCGAGAATAGGTTGCAGCAAAAAGTTAAAACTCCTCAAGCGTTTGGGCAATGATATCACAGCACGCATGCAACTGCTCTTCAGTGATCACCAGCGGCGGCGCGAACCGGATGATGTCGCCGTGGGTGGGCTTGGCGAGCAGGCCGTTCTCCATCAGTTTCACGCATACATCCCAGGCGGTGCGCCCGTCTGCTGTGGGCTTGATAATCACAGCGTTCAGGAGGCCCCGGCCGCGTACCAGTGACACCAGCTCGGGGTGCTTTTCTTTGAGTTGGTTCATGCGGGCCCGGAAGACTTCTCCCAGGCGGCGGGCATTTTCTACCAGATGCTCCTCTTCTATTACTTCTAACGCGGCCACCGTCACGGCACAGGCCAAGGGGTTGCCGCCAAAGGTAGAGCCGTGCTCACCGGGCTGGATGCAGAGCATGACCTCATCATTGGCCAGTGCCGCAGAAACAGGGAGCACGCCGCCAGACAGGGCCTTGCCCAGGATAAGGATGTCTGGTTTCACGCCTTCATACTCAGAGGCCAGCATTTTACCCGTGCGGCCAATGCCGGTCTGGATCTCGTCAATGATCAGGAGCACGTTGTATTGTTCGCACAGCGCCTTGGCGCCCGCCAGATACCCTTCTGAGGGAACTACTACGCCCGCTTCGCCCTGAATGGGTTCCAGCAGGAAGGCACAGACGTGGGCGTTCTCTTTCAGGGTTTGCTCCAGCGCGGCCAGGTTGTCATACGGGATCACCTTGTAGCCCGGCATGTAAGGCCCAAACCCTCTGGTACTGCTGGGGTCAGTGCTGAAAGAGATAATTCCCGTGGTACGGCCGTGAAAATTGTGCTCCACCACTACCACCTCAGCCTCATGCGGCGGAATCCCTTTCTGGGTGTACCCCCACTTGCGGGCCAGCTTTAGGGCAGTCTCCACGGCTTCAGCGCCCGAGTTCATCAACAGCGCCTTGTCATAGCCAAACAGCTCAGAGAGGTACTTTACAGCGGGGCCGAGTTTGTCATTGTAGAAGGCGCGGGAGGTGAGGGTGAGCTGCTGCGCCTGCTGCGTGAGTGCCCCAATAATGCGCGGGTGGCAGTGCCCCTGGTTCACGGCACTGTAGGCCGAAAGAAAATCATAGTACCGTTTTCCCTCCACATCCCAGAGAAAGACGCCTTCGCCGCGGCTCAAGACCACGGGCAACGGGTGGTAATTGTGGGCACCGTATTTGTCTTCCAGCGCAATGGCTTGTTGGCTTGAGGTAATGGTTGAGGTGTTCATGCAGCGATCAGTTTTGTGTGGGTGTAAGAATCAGGCAAGACTCTCCTTTTCTATTTAGATACGGATGTTCTGCCTTGCAAGATAAAAGTAACGAAAACACTTTATTTCAGAAGCGGCTTTAGAACCCACTGCAGAGGGAAACCCGTTTTGGGGCTGTTTTTAGAAAAACAGGCCGAAAACAGGAAATGGGCACAGACGCCCGCAGGCCTCATCAGGACGGTACGGGGGCTGGTAGAACTCCTGAGTCTTGAGTTCTGAGTCAAGCATGTGATCTTGGCTTCGGTTGGGAAACAACTTGCCATGCGTGAGACCCACCCCAACCCCTCCCGGGAGGGGAGAGATCAGGAATACGTGGGGCAAGCGGCGGGTGGCCATACCTCAGCAATGCGTGTCCTCCTGTGTCAACATCCCCCTTCGCCCCTTCAATGGAGGAGTATCAGAGTGAGTCCTGAGTCTTGAGTCCTTCCTTTTTTCCTTAGCCAATTCAGCTCGAATGAAGCAGCAATGCCTGGTTTCGCAGCCGCGCCGCGGGGGCAGCCAGAGACCGCCCGTCAGCTGTAGGCACGAGTCTGGGGTCCGTGTCAGCGCGGGAGTATCAGGTAGCGTTAGAAGGCACGGAAGTAACTTCCGCGCCATAGAGGGAGCTATAGAAGGCAGAAGTAATGTGAGGCGGCCGCCTCATGGAAGCTGAAAGCTTCCGCCATTATAGGTCCAAGTTGGAAACTTGAACCAGAGAAAGCGGCAAACAAGCAGCAAGAAGTAAACAAACAACAATGAACAACCAACACTTCTGCTGGTGGCACCTGGGTTAATTAGCACTTCTGCCCCTGGCTGATGTGCGCAGCACGGGCTCGCCTCAGGCTAGCGGGACAGCAACGGTTACCTGCAGAGGCAGACATAACAGCACAAGCAGTTATAGGAGGGGAACCCAAACCAGTCCTGGGGGTGAGCGCCTCTGTTAATACGGTGCCGCTTCAGCGGCAAGGCCGGAGGGCCTAGTTTTAACAGCAGTGCTCACCGCCAGGACGGGGCCCCGCGGCCGTGAGCGCTTACCGGAGGCAATGCAACAGCAATGGGATTTCGCACCGGAGCAAACGGGAGAGCCAAGGGAACAGCAGACTACGCATTGCCGTGGCAGCAGCAACTGGCAGTCTCCAAACTCAGTATCAAAAAGCCGCCGCCATGGGAACAGCAGACTACACATTGCCACTGCAGCAGCAGCAGCAGCAGCAGCAGTGGCAACCCCCTTCACCTCACCCCAACCACATACCCATACAACATCTCAGAGACCGTAGCCATTGCCTTAATCCCGGCTTGTTCATCTGATAAGCCCTTTGAGAGCAGCACCAGCACATAGGGGTGGCCGTTGGGCGGAAAGACAATGCCCGCGTCATGGCGTACGCCGGTAATCCAGCCGGTTTTGTGGGCAACCTGCACCTCCCGCGGCAGCTTGGCCGGAATGATGTCTTTGTACTTCTGGTCTAGCAGGATTTGGATCATCTCCTGAGAGGCGGCTGGGCTGACGGCTTTGCCTTGGGCTATCTGCTGGAAGAGCAGCAGCAGGTCATAGGCGGTGGTGGTGTTATTCAGGCCCTGCTGGTAAGCTTTGGTATCTTCTACGCCGCGCAGCACCTGTATGTCCTGGGCGCCCATCTGGCGCATGGTTTGGGTGACTTTTTGGGCATCTAGCTGCTCTATCACAAGGTTGGTGGCCAGGTTGCTGCTGTGAATAATCATCTTGTAGAGCAACTCAGACCACGGACGCTTCTGGCCCAGAAGGGAATACAGCTCCTGCTCGCTGTCATCTGCAGGGGCAATGCTGAACGGGCTGCCGTCTACAATGCTCTTGAACTCGTTCTTCACCAGAAGGGAGTCTTGCAGGGAGAACCTGCCTTGGGCGGCTTGGCGGTAGGCTTCTATCAGAACCGGTGTTTTCATGGTGCTGGCCGCGTGGAAGCGCTCGTGTTCCTGGATCAACAGTTCTTCGCCGGTTTCCAGATCTTTGAAAGCCACCGCAAACGTACCTTCCTGTTTGCCCAGCTCGGCTAAAATGGCTGCTTTGACCTGATTCATACTGTCTGGGCGTTTGGTGACTGTACAGCCTGTCAGCAACAGCGCCAGGGCGTACAGGAGAAAGGGGAGGCGCATGGGGAGTCGTTTTGCCGGTAAGTTAGGAAAGTGCAGGGAAAATCCTGAGCGGGCAAGGCAATTGGTTTTTCCTGTTTTGGGGCTGTTTTCCTCAAAACAGCCCCAAAACAGGAAACCTCTCCTTTAAAAGGGTTGCTTAAGCCAAGTGGTGAAGTTTGCCTGCTGCGCCGGGGTGGCGGCTGGGTTCTTGCTCACCCTGTACTGGGGCAGGTGCAGCTGCCCGTCTGGCGTAAGCGAAACGGTGCGCAGCTTTTTCTGCCGGAACAAAGTCAACTCCACCGCCTCCTGCCCTTGCAGCAGGTTGGCCAGATTGGCGTTCTCCAGTTTTCGGCCGTTCAAAGCGATGAGTTCATCTTCCACTGACAAGACGGCCGCCGCCGGAGAAGCAGGGGCGATGTACCCCACCGTGGGGGTGGCCGCAAGCGCCGGGTTCAGCCTAAAACCGAACAGGCTCTCATGTGCCTGCGCAGAGGGGAGCTTGTCCAGGGTGCACCCCAGATAGTCCAGCGCCGGAGCCAGCCATTTTTCAAAAGGGACCGTTCCAAACACCATTTCCCGGAAATACGGCTCCAGCGAAACGCCCGCCACGCCCTCGGCCAGGCGCTGGTAGTCTTCTTCGGCGTAGCCAATGCCTTTTTGCCCGAACTGCTGCCACATTTGCCGCATCACCTCATCCAGGGAGCGGGCATTCTGGGTGGCGCGCCTGATTTCCACGTCCAGCACCAGCGCCGCCAGGCAGCCTTTGTGGTAGATGCTCACTTTACGGTCAGGGATGCCGGGTTTATAGCCGTCCAGCCAGGTGTCAAAAGACGAGTCGGCCACGGAGAGGTGCTGCTCGCCCTGGTCTGCGGTGTGGCGTTTGATGGTGGTGGCCAGTTCCTGAAAATACTGTTCAGCGGTAAACACGCCGCTTCTGGCCAGCAGGTAGTCACCGTAGTAAGTGGTCACGCCTTCGGCCACGTAGCCGGTCCTGAAATAGTTTTCCCGGGTGAAGTCATACGGCAGCATCTCCTGGGGCCGGATTTGCTTGATGTTCCACGTGTGGAAGAGCTCATGGCAGCTCACGCCCAGCAGCTCTTTATAAAGCGTAGGCGACATGAGCTGCTCGCCCGGCCCCAGCGTAATCACCGTAGAGTTCAGGTGCTCCACACCGTGGTAATGCGGGTAGGGGAGAAGGATGTTCAGGAAATGGTAATCGGGCACCGGAAACGTCTGGAATAACGCCAGCTGCTCTTTGGTAAACGCCTGGAACTGCGGCAGAATCTGCGCCCAGTCTGGCTGGCATTCGCCTAGGAACCACACGTGGAACAGAATGCCCTGCTCTTCATATTTCTGGTGCTGCAGGGTGGCGCTGGCCATGAACGGCGAATCTGCCAAATGGTCAAAGTTCTGGGCGAGCAGCGTGCGGGGTTGGGTTTGGGGCAGGCCGCAGGCAATTTGCCAGTCATGCGGAATGTTCAGCGAGAGCGTGCACGGTTCCTGTTCAAAACCCCGGGCGGTGAGCAGGCAGTTGACCGGGTTCACGTATAGAAAATCTTCGGCCAGCCAGGAGCCGCCCGCGTCCATTTGCCGGGCGTAAAAGTTATAGCGTACTTCCAGGGTCGCTTCGCCTTTGGTTTCTACCCGCCAGCGGTCTTTGGTTATTTTTTGGAAGGGCAGGGGAGAACCGTCTTTCGCCACCACGGCAAACCCCTGCAGTTTCTGCGCGAAGTTCTGCAACTCATACCGCCCCGGCCGCCAGGCGGGCAGCTGCAGATACAATTCATCTGCGGTACTATTCTCTATCCTAGTGGTCACCTGCAAAAAGCCCGAAAGCGGGTTCTGGAACGAAAGCTGGTAGTGCGGCACGGCTGTTCTGTGTTAATGGTTCTCTTAAAACGAAGGTAGTGCGTTTTTGGCCTGTTTTCCAGCAATACTTCGGACAGTTTAGATGATTAGAAAAAGTGCGTTTGTAGCGTTTGAGGGCATGTACAGGTTTAGCATCCAATGGTTTTTCTCCCTTTTGGGAAATACCTAACTGCCATTTAATTACTTAAACCCCATTTATAGCCTCTAAAGCCTCTTTTTGCCTTTTAGAATTGTCCGAAGTATTGCCAGAAAACAGCCCGAAAACAGAGAGTGAAGTGAAGTAGATTTACCTTTTTATGTAGTGATGATTCACCCCTCAAGGTTAGAAACCGTGTAACCCTGTACACGCATTCCGTCCCCCTTCAAAGGGGGACGGGATGCGACCGTAAGCAAGGGGTAGAAGCAGAAACTTACGCAGTACAGATAGTTATAAAGATTACGTACTTCGTTACACCCCCTCCTTTCTGTTTCTGGCCTGTTTTTCTGAAAACAGGCCAGAAACGCACGTTAGCGGTTTCTCTCTGGTGCAGCAAGGCTTTCAGCGGGGTTGGGTAACATGCAAATAATCAAATTAAAATGTGGAGAGGGGTTTGGTTTATCAAAATTGATTTTATAATTTTGCAGGCCTTAATAAAATGTTTAGTGTAAGATGAAAAGAACATTCCAACCTTCGCAACGCAAAAGAAGAAATAAGCACGGTTTCCGCTCAAGAATGGAGACTGCCAATGGTCGTAGAGTATTAGCTAGCAGAAGAGCTAAAGGCCGTAAGAGACTGACCGTTTCTGACGAGAGAAGACATAAAGCCTAATTTTTCTGAGTAGCTCGCTGCAAGGCGCCTCGCGAATGGGTACCTTCACTGAACATTCTGCAGAAGAGCAACCGATTTCTTATAGATTTCAGAAAGAAGAACGCTTACGGAGCAAAAAGCTGATTGACCGGCTTTTCCGTGAGGGTTCTTCTTTTAACGTGTATCCCCTTCGGTTTGTGGCTCTCCACTTGCCAGAACCCTCAGAGCCGCCCGTTCAACTGCTGGTCTCTGTCTCTAAGCGTTACTTCAAGAAAGCCGTAGACCGCAACCGCCTGAAACGCCAGATAAGGGAGGCGTACCGGCTGCAGAAACAGGTGGTGCCCGCGTGCAACACCCAGGGCGGCACCTGGCTGATTGGGGTATTGTACATAGGAAAAGAAAAAAATCCTTTTAATACTATCAGTAAAAAACTAAATTCAGGACTGGAGCGTTTGTTAACTAAATAATCCTCCTGTTTCCTTTTTATAGTTATAGTGCTGATATGCTGAAGAAATCAATTGCCGGGCTTGCGCTGGTGGGTACTGCGTGGGGTCTTTTCTCCTTCTCCTCTGGCTCAGAGCGGTATTTTGACATCGCCAAAAACCTGGACATTTTTGCTACGCTCTTCAAGGAGGTGAACACCTACTATGTAGATGATGTGGCCCCTTCAAAACTGGTGCGCACGGGCATTGACGCCATGCTCAAATCACTGGACCCGTACACCAACTATATTCCCGAAGACGACATTGAGGATTTTAGAACCATGACCACCGGCAATTACGGCGGCATTGGGGCTTTGGTGGGCAAGCGTGACGGCAGAACCATCATCTCCCTGCCGCATGAGGGCTCCCCCGCCCAGAAGGCGGGCCTGATCATTGGTGATGAGATTCTGAAGATAGACGGCGTAGACCTGGCCAAGAAAAATGACGGCGAGGTAAGCAAGTTGCTCAAAGGCCAGGCCGGTACTGTGGTGAAGCTGGAGATAAAACGCTTTGGCGTGGAGAAACCCATGGTGGTAGACGTTACCCGCGCCAACATCCATATCAGCAATGTTCCTTATTACGGGTTGGTCACCCCTGAGATTGGCTACCTGCAGCTGTCTGGTTTTACAGTAGACGCGGGGCAGGAGGTGCGCAGCGCGGTGGTGAAACTGAAGGAAATGGGAGCCAGGAAAGTCATTTTAGACCTGCGTGATAACCCGGGCGGGCTCTTGAACGAGGCGGTGAATATTTCCAACCTGTTCCTGCCGCGGGGCAAAGACATTGTGAGCACCAAGAGCAAGGTGAGCGATTGGAACAAAATGTACAAAGCCCTGGATGAGCCGCTAGACGTGCAGATGCCGCTGGTGGTGCTGACCAGTTCTAACAGTGCCTCTGCCGCTGAGATTGTGTCTGGGGCGCTGCAGGATTATGACCGCGCAGTATTGATTGGCGAAAGAACCTTTGGGAAAGGACTGGTGCAGATGACCCGCCCGCTTTCCTATAATTCCCAGCTGAAAGTCACTACCGCCAAGTATTATATTCCCAGCGGACGTTGTATCCAGGCTATTGATTATGCCCACCGCAATGCAGACGGCTCTATTAACAAGATCCCAGACTCGCTGCGGGTGGCGTTTAAGACCTCTGGCGGCCGGGTGGTGTATGACGGCGGGGGCATTAGCCCAGACGTGGAGGTGAAAGACAAGCCAGTGCCAGACATCATCAGAAAACTGATGACCAAAAACTACATCTTTGACTATGCCACCCGTTTCAGGGCCGCAAACCCAACCATTGCCGTTGCCAAAGATTTTAAACTCTCTGACGCTGAGTACCAGAAGTTTGTGGCCTTTCTTAACGGGAAAGACATCACCTATTCTACTGATGTGGAGAAGGCGCTAGACAATATGATCAAGAAGGCCAAGGAAGACAAGCATTTTGATGAGATCAAAGCTGATGTGGAGCAGATCAAGAAAAAGGTGGCCACTAACAAGGGCAATGATCTGATGCGCTTCAAGCCTGAAATCACAGAATTGCTGGAGCAGGAGATTGTGTCACGGTATTACCTGCAGAAAGGTCTGGTTGAGGCAACTTTCAATGATGATGAAGATATTCTGGCGGCCGTTGACGTGTTGAACAACTCTAACCGGTACCAGTCTCTGCTGTCTGCCAGTGCCAAAAAATAGATTAAAGCCACACTATATATAATAGTGTGATGTATAGGTATAGAAAGGGCAACCGGAGAAGGTTGCCCTTTTATTTTAGAATGCCGTAGCTTTGCCCTGTCAAGTTTAAATTCTGTTTCACGCATGGCGTACCTGTTGTCTTTAGAAACGTCTTCTTCGGTTTGTTCTGTGGCGCTGCACAAAAGCGGCCAGCTGCTTTCTTATGCCGAGCTGCAGATGGAGAAATCGCATTCTTCCCATATCACCGTGATGGTGCAACAGGTAGTAGGAAATGCCGGTGTGGAGCTGAATGAGGTGGCGGCGGTGGCGGTGTCAGGCGGCCCGGGTTCTTACACAGGGTTGCGAATTGGTTCTGGTACGGCCAAAGGCTTGTGTTACGCATTAGACAAGCCCCTGATTGCCGTAGATACCCTAACGGCCATGGCGCAGCAGGTGGTTTCTTCCACCCCGGGGCCAGAGAGGTTTCTGTTTTGCCCCATGCTAGACGCCCGCAGAGCTGAAGTGTACACCTGTCTGCTCACGCATGCATTAGAAAAGAAGCTTGAGGTGGCTCCAGTGATTCTGAGTGCGGAGACTTTTGCCGCTGAAATGCAAGACCAGCCTATCGCCTTCTTCGGGAACGGAAGCGAAAAAGCAAAAGAATTGCTTGCCACCCACCCGAACGCTTTCTACCTTGAGAATGTTAAACCAACAGCCAGAGCCATTGGAGAACTTGCCTGGCAGAAATATCAGAAACAAGAATTTGAAGATGTGGCCTATTATGAGCCCTTCTATTTAAAAGAAGTATATATCACTACACCATCAGGTAAATAAGAGATATGGAAGAGTTTGTAAACCGGGTAGCCAACAGTGGGCTCGTCACCTTGAACCTGGAGGAGTATCTGCACCCAGGCGAGCGGGTGGTTTATGATATTAAAGAAAACCTGTTCCACGGGTTAATGCTGCGGGAGAAAGATTTCAGAGCTTTTGTAAAAGAACATGACTGGTCACAGTATGCTACAAAGAATGTGGCTATCATCTGTTCAACAGATGCTATTGTGCCAACATGGGCTTATATGCTGTTGGCAAGTAAGCTTCAGCCCTATGTGAACCGGTATGTGTTTGGAAACCTGGAAGCCTTGGAGCAGGCGCTACTGCAAGATGCAATTGCTAAAATAAACCCAGCAGATTATCAAGACGCAAAACTGGTAATTAAAGGCTGCGGTCAGATACCGGTTCCCACCTTTGCTTATGTAGAGGTTATGCAGAAGTTGTTGCCCGTGGCAAGCAGTATTATGTATGGAGAGCCTTGTTCTACAGTCCCAATCTATAAGAAGCCGAAGGAAAAAGTAGCGGCAGAATAACCTGAAATGAATGTTGAGGGCATTTGAAGGGAGATGAGGTAAAGCCACCTGTCTCCCTTTTTTTGTTAAAAATTTTAACCCCCGCAGGAACTTCTAGGCCTCAAAAAGAATTATACTCCCGTGTCCATTAGGAAAGCCGATGGATTAAGTGAAGAGTTAGAAAAAAAGTTATAGAAAGATTGCGGCACTTAAGCCTCTAATTTACAAGAGGTATACGCGTCATTGCCTCAGCATAAAAGGAGAAGGTAGATAGTTTTAAAAGGGAAAATGGGGCGCAGCCTTGTAAAGAGTAAAACTTTTCCTACCTTTGCATCCCGTTCGGCAGGAGCGGTTTTGGTAAGGAAGTGCAGGCGTCAGGGCGGGGAAAAAGTTTTAACTTTTCTCTTGCATACCGGGGAAAGCTCCTTACCTTTGCAGCCCCTTCAGGAACGGCCTCTGGAAAGAGCCTTGAATGGAGGGTTCAGTCGCCGGAAGGGCGGCCGGCAAGTTGAAAAAAAAAGTTGCCCCCGGGTTTGGAAAAGGGAAAAGGTTCACTACCTTTGCACCCGCTTCCTGAGAGAGGGGGAAAAGAACACGCCGGGCCGACAGGGCCCGGAAAAAAAAGAGAGAAAAAACACGCACAGGTTTGCAGGGTAAAAGATTCTCCTTACCTTTGCAGCCCCTTCGGGAACGGCCTCTGGAAAGAGCCTTGAGCGGAGGGTTCCAGCCGCCGGAAGGGCGGCCGGGAGTTGGAAAAAAAAGTTGCCCCGGGTTTGGAAAAAGGGAAAAGGTTCACTACCTTTGCACCCGCTTCTGGAGCGAAGGGGTTTTAAAGAGGCCGGGCCGGCAGGGCCCGGGAAAAAAATAAAGAAAAAAAACACGCTCAGGTTTGCGGATTCGAAGAGAGTCGCTACCTTTGCAGCCCCATCCGGAAGGAGGGGGGAGACGGGGCGGGAGGCGCCCCGCAGATCGCCGGAGACAGTCCGGCGGTAAGGTTCTTTGAGTGAATGGGATAGATAGGAAATGAAAAGA
>NZ_JACJIQ010000029.1:0-38066 GCF_014138425.1 Rufibacter ruber | reverse complement strand
TAACTCCTTAATCCAGTCGATTTACTTCTGCTTTTCTTGCCGATGTTTTTTTCTACCGTGCCCGCCGATAGAAGGTTCTTCAAATTTGCCCCAACTACCGTATAACCGTACCTATTACGTTTATCCCCACTATAGGCGGAGGTGGGCAAATAGGGCTGGAACAAATCACATTGACCAGGCAAGCAGGTAACCGCAGCAGATATTCTATATTAAATGTAATCATTATTTATAAAGTATCAAGCGGACTGGTGATTTGCCCCAGGGCGTGGGACGTAATATGGGTGTAAATCTCGGTGGTTTTGCTGGAAGAGTGGCCTAGCAGCGTCTGGATATACCGCAGATCGGTGCCCTGCTCCAACAGGTGCGTGGCAAAGGAGTGCCGAAGCGTGTGCGGGGTGGCTTTGGTCTTGATTCCCGCTTTTTCCACGGCGGCCCTAAATACGTTCCTGATGCTCTCCACCGTGTACTGGCCGCCTAGCTGCCCCTCAAACAGCCATTCCTTCGGTCTGTACTCCTTATAATACGCCCGCAGGTTTTCCAGGAGCCGCTGGGAGAGCAGGGTGGTGCGGTCTTTCTTGCCCTTCCCTCCCCTGATCAGCAACAGGTTGCGGGCCGACTGCACATCCGTGATTCGCAGGTTGATCACCTCCCCAATCCGGAGGCCACCGGCGTAGAGCAGCTGCAGCAGACACCGGTGCTTCAGGTTGGGGGTGCTGGCCAGAAGAGAAGCCACCTCCTGCCGGCTCAGCACCAGGGGCAACTTCTCAGGTTTCTCCGGGCGTTCCACCTGGTTCAGCTGCACCTCGGTTCTGAGCAGCACCCGCTGGTAATAAAACTTCACCGCGTTGATACTCTGGTTCACCATTGAGCAGGAATACGTACCTGCCTGCACCATTTGCCGGTGGTACCGGTTCATCTCCTCCTGGTCAAACAGCTGAATGGCCTCCAGTCCTTTAGCCGCATACGTGTTCAGGAACCGCAACAGCAGGCTGTGGTAGGTTCGCATGGTGATCCTGCTGTAGTTGAGCAGCAACAGCTTCTCCAGGTACGGCAACGGGCAACTGATATAGGTGGGCCCCTTTTGGTAGACTTGCTCCCAGAGCAGGCGCAACAGGCGCAGGTCCTTGATCTGAAGCTCCTGACCAAGCCACACCCATGCCACCCCCTCCAGTTCCTTGGCCAGAGATTCAATAGAAGACACCTTGGCGGCGATCACCTGGGCTCTTACCTCTGCGTGCCAGCGAGCGGTCTTGCTTTCTTTTAACTTTGCGTAAATCAAGGGGTGAGGTTTAAAGATAAGCCGAATAACCATATCCCCCTCTCCAAGTGCCACAGCCTGCAGCTTGACCACCGGGAGCAGATCCGCTTTTTCCAGCGGCTGCCCGGTGGGGGTACCAGCGACCAGGGCCACTCCCCCTGCCGGCTTCAACCGAGCCGGTTTGTGCAGGTAACGGGTGTCTACCCGCGCCACCCCCTGCAGCTGCGTGTGCAGCATTTCTATGGCCTGCGCAGAATGGTGCATCACATAGCATTTGTACGTTTTGCTGAACTTCACCCAGCCTGCCTGCCTTAACCTTTTGGTGACCGCGGGGTTGGTTCCGTACCATAGCTTTATAAACCGCTTCCCCTCATGCGCCAGCGCATTCAGGTACACCGCCGCCTCCCTCGCAGCCCCAGAAAATTGACCAGCATGTCTCATGGCACTAATGTAAAGCAGCAGACAGGCCTAACCGTAAATTATACGTATATATCCGTAAGTAAACGGGTAAGGAATATGGTTACGGTTAGCATGGGAAACACCTCCAGAACATGCAGGCACTGCGGCTCCACCCTGGTGGGGAGGGCAGACAAGAAATACTGCTCAGACCAATGCCGGGCGCTGGCGGGCAATGCCCGAAAACTGGTGGAGAAAGGGCAGCGCTTCATGCGCGACATCAACACCAAACTCAAAAAAAACCGGGACCTCCTGCGCCTGGCCAGCCCAGAGGGCAAGACCACGCTCCGGCGGCAGGTGCTGGAGCTGAACGGCTTTGACTTTGGCTACTTCACGCACCTGTACCGCACCAAGCAGGGCAACACCTACTACTTCTGCTATGACTACGGCTACCTGCTCCTGCCAGAGGAGAAAATGCTCATAGTAAACTGGCAACCGTACATGAACCCTTAATCAGGAGCCAGCGGCTGTTTTAGACCTGTTTTTCTGAAAACAGCTCTAAAACAGAAGAGCCGCCTCTGGGGCAGAGGCGGCTCTTGGTGTAAGTTGGCACCAATTCTAGAACGGGGGCGCGTCATCAAAACTGGAGGGCGGAAAACCGCCTCCCCCGTCATTCATCTTGCTGCCCAGCCTAATGGTGTTGGGCGCTCCTCCGCCACCGGCAGGGGCGTCAAAGTCAGAGACCGGGAAACCGCTGCCGCCGTCAAAGCCCGGGCCACCGCCAAAGCCGTCTTCCAGATTCCCAAACTTGGTGTACTTGCCAATGAATTTCAGGGCCACGCTGCCCACCTCCCCGTTCCGGTGCTTGGCTATGATCACCTCGCCCACGCCCAGCGTGGGGTTACCCATCTCATCTTCGGTAATACCGTAATATTCCGGGCGGTACAAGAAGATAACCATGTCAGCGTCCTGCTCAATAGACCCAGATTCACGTAAGTCAGAAAGCATGGGTTTTTTGTCGCCGCCGCGGGTTTCTACGGCCCGGCTCAACTGCGAAAGCGCAATTACGGGCACGTTCAACTCTTTGGCCAGCTGCTTGAGTGCCCGCGAGATGGAGGCAATCTCCTGCTCCCGGTTCCCGCCGCCCTTGCTGCCTTCGGCGTTGCCGCTCATAAGCTGCAGGTAGTCAATGATCACCATCTGGATGTCATGCTGCGCTTTGAGGCGGCGGCATTTGGTGCGCAACTCCCTGATAGAAAGACCCGGCGTGTCATCAATAAAAATGGGGGCCTGGCTCAGGCGGGTGATCTTGTGGTTCAGCTGCGTCCACTCGTATTCGGCCAGGTTGCCCTTCTTGATTTTCTCAGAATCCAACTCGGCCTCGGCCGAAATCAGACGATTCACCAGCTGGATGGAAGACATCTCCAGCGAGAAGATAGCCACGCCCTTGCTAAAGTCTACGGCGGCGTTGCGCATGGCACTTACCACAAACGCCGTCTTACCCATCGCGGGACGCGCCGCCAGGATAATCAAGTCAGACGGCTGCCAGCCCGAGGTTACCCTATCCAAAGCCGTAAAGCCCGAGGGTACACCCGTCAAACCTTCCTTCTGGCTTTTCTTCGCCTCCAGTTCCTTGATGGCCTTGTGCATCAACGACTGCATGTCGTCAAAGTTCTTGCGTATGTTGCTCTCGCTCACCTCAAACAGCTTGGCCTCCGTGCTGTCCAGCAGTTCAAACACGTCAGTGGTGTCTTCAAAAGCACGGCCCAGCACTTCGCTGGAAATGGAAATGAGGTCACGTTTGATGGCCGCCTCGGTGATTACGCGCGCGTGGAACTCAATGTTGGCCGCCGAGTTCACCCGCGTGGTGAGCTGGGACACGTAATACGCCCCGCCCACAAACTCCAGTTCGCCCTGCTCGCGCAGCTCCTGGGTCACGGTGAGGATATCAATGGGCTCAGATTTATCAAACAGGCTCAGAATGGCCTTGAAAATGCGCTGGTGCGCGTCTTTGTAAAAACTTTGCGGTTTAAGCAGGTCAATGACCGTGGTGAGGGCGTCTTTCTCCAACATGAGCGCGCCCAACACCGCTTCCTCCAGCTCCAACGCCTGCGGCGGAAGCTTCCCTAACCCTTGAGGCACAGCCGGTTTGGGGTTCCAAGCCGCTTTGCCTCTGGTCGCTTTCAATTTCATCTCCTCCATAAGAGCAAATGTAAGCATGTATTGAAATCAGGTAATCCACAAAAGAAGGCTACCTTTCCACAATTTACAGGAAGGTCAGCCTGTGAAGGCTGGTTTGGCCGCTATGCGTTTTCGGCCTGTTTTTAGGAAAAGAGGCCTAAAACGGAATCACTTTTTATTGAGTCTTGTTTCTGCCCTCCTGCTCAAATTCTATTTGATTCTCTTTATCCCAGTCAGTGCGCTTTCTTCCCAGAACTTGGGTAAAGGTGGTATCCAGGAAATAGTAGTATTCCCGCTCCCGGCCGCGGTTTCCGTAATTAAACTTGTGCGTGATGCGGTAGGCGGGGGTTTTCTTATACTGGGTGCGGGTGAGGCCGTCAAAGCTGATGGAGGCATAACCAGCTTCGTCCAGGTTCCTGGCATTCCATTCCTGCACCAGGTTGCGGGCTTTGTCTTCATTGGAGAAACCGCCGCCGCAGCTTGCTAAGAATAAGGTCAGGATAAAACTCAGGAATGTATATTTTCTCATAGCAGAAGGTTACGTGTTGTTAGGGCAAGATAGCAAAACCAGCGGGATTAATTTCATGTAGCGTTGTGGCACTGACACGGCGCGTCTCTATGAAACAACACCACCTCACTATGGATCAGACCGAATGCCATTACAAGATTCATGGATGCAGGAACGGTTCCTGGAGAAGGAAGACCTATTTTGCTGCGTAGCGCCACGCGTTGTCAGAGCCACGACGCTACATTTCTAAAAGGCGTTTCTGGCCTGTTTTCCGGAAAACAGGCCGAAAACGGGAGTAATATTCCGGCATCCGCCGGCGGCGGAAAGAAAGTAATCCACAAATTTCTAGGCACATATCCACAAATCCGTTTGCGGCAAAGAGACGGCGCGTATGGTAAAATCATTACATTTGCTCTCTTTGAATTGCACTACATGAGTACAGCGGCGTATCAACACATTCACATGATTGCCATTGGGGGCAGCATTATGCATAACCTGGCCCTGGCATTGCACCGGAAAGGCCTGAAAGTGACCGGCTCTGACGATGAGATTTTTGAACCGGCCAAAGGCCGATTGGCTGCCGACGGGCTTCTGCCCGAAGCCGAGGGCTGGTTCCCCGAAAAACTCCACGCCCGCCCAGACGCCGTGATTGTGGGCATGCACGCCCGCGCCGACAACCCGGAACTCTTGTACGCCCAGGAGCACAACATCCCTATTTTCTCGTTCCCCGAGTTCATCTATGAGCAGAGCAAGAACAAACAGCGCATAGTGATTGCGGGCAGCCACGGCAAAACATCCATCACGTCTATTATTCTGCACGTGCTCCAGTACCACCACCGCCTGTTTGACTACGCCGTGGGTGCCCAGCTGGAGGGGTTTGACCTCATGGTGAAGCTCACTGAAGACGCGCCTATTATTGTTATTGAGGGCGATGAATACCTCTCCTCCCCTATTCAGCGGGTTCCCAAGATCCATCTATACCATCACCACATTGGCGTGATCAGCGGCATCAGCTGGGACCACATCAACGTGTTCCCCACTGAGGAGAACTACCGAGAGCAGTTCAAGATCTTTGTAGACATGACCCCCAAAGCCGGCACGCTCATCTATAACCAGGATGACGAGCAGGTGCTGGAGGTGTGCGTGCCCAACAACCCAGACGTGCACTACATTGGCTACACCATTCACGAGCACAAGATCAAGAAGAACGGCAAGACCGTGCTCAAGACCAAGAAAGACGACGTGGAGATACAGGTGTTTGGCGAGCACAACCTGCGCAACATCAGCGCGGCCAAAGAGGTCTGCAAACGCATTGGCATTAAAGGGCAAGCGTTCTATGAGGCGCTGGCCAGCTTTAAGGGTGCCGCCCGCCGTCTGGAGAAGATTGGTGAGAACGGGCACACGCTGGTGTACAAAGACTTCGCGCACGCGCCCTCCAAGTTGAAAGCCACCTCAGAGGCATTCAAGAAGCAGTACCCAGACCGCCAGCTCATTGCCTGTCTGGAGCTGCACACATTCAGCAGCCTCAACAAAGATTTTCTGCCGCAGTACCAGGGTACGTTCTTGGCCCCTGATGTAAAAATAGTGTACTTTAACCCCAAGACCCTGGAGCACAAGCGCATGCCGCCGCTGGATCCAGCTGATTTGAAAGCCGCCTTTGGTGATGACCAGATTCAGGTATACACAGACAACCAGGCGTTACAGGAGTATTTGCTGCGCCAGGACTGGAAAGACAAGAACCTGCTCATGATGACCTCCGGCACCTTTGGCGGGCTGGATCTGCAGGCGCTGGCCAACCAGATCACCAGCGCCTAATCAACTATTTTTGTCCCCTTTAAAGGGGGTAGGGAGATGATAAAGGCAGTTGAAGAACAATTTTCAATGATCAAATGAATGAAGCAGTTGATTCTCGTGAATAGATAACTCTGCATGAGGAACCATCTGCCTACCCCCTTCAAAGGGGGACTGAAATATCACAAATTGTAACGGAAAACCGTCAGGTCAAAAAGCATTGCCTATGAAATTACATTTACGCAAACCCATCGTCTTCTTTGACCTGGAAACCACCGGCGTGGACATCTGCAAAGACCGGATAGTGGAAATCAGTATGCTCAAGGTGATGCCCAACGGCGAGGAGATTCTCAAGACCCGGCGCATCAACCCCACCATTCCCATCCCTATTGAGTCCAGCATGATCCACAAGATCTATGACGATGACGTGGCCGACTGCCCCACGTTTGCCCAACTGGCCCGGTCACTGGATGATTTTCTGCGGGGCTGTGACCTGGGCGGGTTCAACCTGATTAAATTTGATATTCCGCTCTTGGCGGAAGAGTTTTTGCGCGCCAACATTGACTGGGACATTGAGAACCGCTCTATTGTAGACGTCTGCCGCATCTTCCACCAGATGGAGCAGCGCACCCTCTCAGCGGCCTACAAGTTCTACTGTGACAAAACCCTGGAGAACGCCCACTCTGCTGAGGCTGACACCATTGCCACCTATGAGATCCTGAAAAGCCAGGTGGCCTTCTATGAAAACGCCCCCCTGCCCGGTGCAGAGGACCAGACCGTTTTCCCGGTGAAGAATGACATACAGGCCCTGCACCAGTTCACCTTCCAGAAAACCGCAGATCTCAGTGGCCGCATTGTCTACAACGCAGACGGGGTTGAGGTTTTCAACTTCGGAAAGCACAAGAACGTGTCAGTGGTAGCCGTGCTCCAGAAGGAACCCAGCTACTATGACTGGATGATGAAAGGTGATTTCCCGCTCTACACCAAAAAAGTATTAACTCGCATCAAACTGCGTGGCGCCCTGCAGCAGACTTCTATGAAACAGTAGCTCATTTCGTTTCACGTATCAGGTAGCACGTATCAGGTAGCAAGACTTTTGATTTGCGTTTTCGGGCTATTTTCCTGAAAACAGGCCAAAAACAGAAAGACCGGGGTTAGTAGCTCTGGCCTTTTCTGTTTTTAGGCTACATGCTTACAAAACATTCTACCGCTAGCGCGAGCCTCCAGGCTCGTGCTTACTTGTGCCGGGGAGTCTCCAGACTCCCCTCGCGGCAACGCCGCGAAATGACGCATAGCAGATTCAATGCTGTATTCTGCTCGTGGTTACCGGCGAGTCTGGAGGCTCGCCGCACATCTTGTCACGAGTTATAAACTCGCGCCAGCATATTTTTTATTTCTGCAATCAGCCATTCTCAAAAGACTTCGCAGTGTCTCCAAGACCTGCGAGCGTCTGTGCCAACTGCCATAGCCACCGCTGCCCTCACCCTAGCCCTCTCCCCCCGGGAGAGGGAATACCGCTTTCCGTTTTCGGGCTGTTTTGGCCAAAACAGCCCGAAAACGGCAGCGCCTCCTTCGCAAATCTGCAAAGGAGGCGCCTAAAAAAATATTGCTACGTGCTACGTGATACTTACTACGTGATATGTGATACGTGCCACTACCTCGCTTTATCAGATTTAAGCAGCAACGCCATGAGCACCGCGCTAAAGAGCAACCATCTGGTTTTGGCTTTCATAGATTAACGGCCGGTGTAGTATTTCTGCGCCTCAGGCAGGTGTTTCTGAATATCTGCAATCCGGGTCTCGTTGCTGGGGTGGGTGCTCAACAGCTCTGGTTGGGAAGCCCCTCCGCTGGCGGCGGCCATGCGTTGCCAGAAGGTTACGGCGGTTTGCGGGTTGTAACCGGCCATGGCCATGAAGATCAAACCTAAACGGTCGGCCTCAGATTCCTGGGTGCGGCCCCATTTCAGGAGTACCCCTTGGGCACCAATCCCGTAGGCGGCGTTCACAATTTCAGAGGAGGCGCCCGGGTTCTGGCCCAGCACCGCTCCCAGGGTAGCCCCGCCGTACTCGGCCAGCAACTGCTGGCTGATGCGCTCGTTTGAGTGCTTGGCAATGGCATGGGCAATTTCATGGCCCATGACAACGGCTAACCCGCTTTCATCTTTGGTGATAGGGAGCAAGCCGGTATATACGGCCGTTTTACCGCCCGCCATGGCAAATGCGTTCTGCTGCTGGGCGTCTTCAATCAGGTTGAACTCCCATTGGTACCCCTCCAGCTGGGAAGAGGCGCCCTGCTGCTGCATGAACTGCTCTACCGCCCGCTGTATTTTCTGCCCCACCCGTTTTACCATTGCCGTTTGAGAGGCATTGTTAGACAGTCTGCTCTGTTTCAAGAGATCATTGTACGCCTGAAAGGACATGGTGATCACTTCCTGGTCACTCACCAGGGAAACCTGACGCCGCCCGGTAATGGGAACGGTTGAGCAGCCCAGCATCACCAAAAGAGTAAGCGTTAAGAACGCATTTTTAAACATATTCATCGTTTTAGATTGTTTAATGGTACATTTTTCCGGCTGGCACACCTTACGTCACCACCCCTGCCTTTGCAAATTCACCTCATATACGCAGAGAATGTGCCAAAGTGTTGGCCTATGTCCGCAACTGGGCCACAAATTTATTTTTTACTATATAGAATTCCATACCTAAACCATTTTTTCTGAGAAGGGCGCCCTTGGGGCAGGTAGTGCACATACCTAAATGCCGTATCTTTGGAAACAAAACCACCGCTATGAAAATACTTGCCATAGGAAGAAACTACGCTGAACATATTGCCGAACTAAAAAACGAAGTACCCGAGGAACCGGTGATTTTCTTCAAGCCAGACACGGCCGTACTGCGCCACAACGAGCCGTTTTACTACCCAGACTACAGCACAGACATTCACTATGAGGTGGAGCTGGTGCTGCGCATTGGCAAGGAAGGCAAGAACATCCAGCCCAAGTTTGCCGGCAACTACATTGACGGCCTGGGCATAGGCATTGACTTCACCGCCCGTGACCTGCAGACCAAGGCCAAAACCAAGGGCCTGCCCTGGACCCTGGCCAAAGGGTTTAACGGGTCTGCCCCGGTCTCAGACTTTCTGCCCATTGAAGACTTCCCCCAGTGGGACAACATCACTTTTGGGCTGAACCTGAACGGAGAACTGAAGCAAAAAGGAAATTCAGGGATGATGCTCCATGACTTTGGGGCAATTTTAGCGTATATGTCCCGGTTCATCACCCTCAAGAAAGGCGACCTCATCTTTACGGGAACCCCGGCGGGGGTGGGCCCCATTAAAATAGGAGACCGGCTGGAGGCGTTTATAGAAGACAAAACCTTATTGAATTTTGAAGTTAAGTAGAGTTCTCCCCTTCCTCATTTCGTGTATTTCCGCAGGAACCGCTGTCACAGCGCAAACGGCGCAGCAGACACCGCCCATTGCGCCGTTTGCAGCCAGCCCGTTCCAATTCCCCATTAAGCCCGGCACCCAGAACTTCCTGTCTGGGAGCATGGGCGAGATCAGGCCCAACCACTTTCACGGGGGCATAGACATCAAAACCGACATGAAGATTGGGCTGCCAGTCTATGCGGCGGCAGACGGGTATATTTCCAGAGCCCGCATCTCCAGTTACGGCTACGGCTGGCAGCTTTTTGTCACCCACCCCGGCGGACTGGTGACCACCTATGCCCACCTGAGCCAGTTCCCCCCGGCGCTGGCCCAGCACATGCTGCAGCTCCAGTACCAGAGAAAAGCCTTTGACGTAGAGGTGGACCTCACCGAAAGCCAGTTCCCGGTGAAGAAAGGGGATATCATTGCCTACTCCGGTAACACGGGCGGCTCTGGCGGCCCTCACCTGCACTTTGAGGTGCGGGATGCCCAGAACCAGCTGTTGAACCCGCTGCGGTACGGCTTCGCCGAAATAGTAGACAATGTGGCGCCCACCATCTACAACTTTGCCCTGGTGCCGCAGAGCATTGACGCCCGGGTGCAGGGCGAGTTTCAGCGGAAGGAATTCACGCCCGCCAAACAGGGCAACACCTACCTCCTCACTGACACCCTTTCTGCTGCCGGGCTACTGGGGCTGGAGATTCAGGCCATTGACCAGTACAACGGGGCCGCCAACAGAAACGGCGTTCAAGCCATGGAACTGCGCCTCAACGGTGAAACCATTTACCGCCACAACATAGATGGCGTGCCGTTTGAGAAGCAGCGCCAGGTGTCTAACCACATCAACTTCACGGCTTTAAAGCTAAACAACCGCGCTTACCAGCGCCTGTACGTAGCAGACGGCAACACGCTGCCTATTTATGAGGTAGACGCCAACCGCGGCAGGTTCAGGATTGAAGAAGGCAAAGTCTATGAGGTGGTGGCAGAACTGCAGGATTCCTACAAAAACGCCACCCAGCTTCGGTTCTTCCTGAAAGGGCAGAGTACCGCTTACCAGGTCCTGGAGGCTCCCAAGGTCACTACGCCTAAACTAAGTTACGAGGTCATGGAGAGCATCTTGAAAATCACGGCCGCAGACACCGCCAAACGGGACCTGGACCTGTACATTGGCAATTTCAGGTACGGCGTGGTGCCCAGTTATACCACCAGCGCGGGTTCTGTGTACCTCTATAACATGATTGGCGGTTTGCCAGATTCTGCCGCCCTTGGCGCCAAGAGTATCCAGTTCCCCTTTGACCACCTGATACCGCCGGGAACGGAGTTCCTGTACACCAACCGGTTCCTGGACATCACCTTCAGCCAGAACTCCTTGTATGACACGCTCTACCTGCAGACTGATCACAATGAGGCCCTGGACGTGTTCAGCATCAACAACCCGTTGACCACTTTATTCCAGCCGGCCAAGGTCACCATCCGCCCGGCCAAACTACCCGAAGACAGGAGCAAAGCCGCCGTGTACGGGCTGGGCTGGGGCAAATCAGCAGGTTTTCTGGGCGGCACCTGGAACGGCGATGCCATTACCTTCTACGCCCGTGACCTGGGCAAATTCAAGGTGATCAGTGACACCGTGGCGCCTACGGTGAAACTGGTGAAAAAGAACTCGGCAGAGATCAGTTTCAGGATCAGTGACAACCTTTCTGGCATCGCCTCCTGGAGCTGTGAGGTGAACGGGCAGTGGCTGCTGCTGAAATGGGAACACAAAAACGCCACCCTCACCTCTGAGAGATTAGATAAAACTGTACCTTTGGCGGGAGATGTGGTGCTGCGGGTAAAAGACGCCGTGGGCAATGAAGCCGTGTACCGCACCAAGATATGAGTTGTTCGTTGTTAGTTCTTAGTTGTTCGTGACACGAATAACTTCCCGGTTTCCTGTTTTGGGGCTGTTTTCAGAAAAACAGCCCCAAAACAGAAATCTCACCTTCAACTAAAAACGAATAACGATCAACAAACAACTAATAAAACCATGCTTGAAGTAGGCCAGGCCGCCCCAGATTTTGAAGCCAGAGACCAGGACGGGAATACCGTAAAGCTGAGTGACTTCAAAGGCAAAAAAGTAGTTCTGTACTTCTACCCCAAAGATGACACCCCCGGTTGTACCGCGCAGGCCTGTAGCCTCAGAGACAACTATGAGGCCCTGCTGGCCAAGGGATTTGTGGTGCTAGGTGTGAGTGTAGATGACGAGAAGAAACACCGCAAGTTTATTGACAAGTACAACCTGCCCTTCCCGCTCCTGGCTGATACTGAAAAAGACATAGTAGAAAAGTACGGCGTGTGGCAGGAGAAAAGCATGTACGGCCGCAAATACATGGGCACCCTGCGCTACACCTTTGTGGTAGATGAGGAAGGCAGGATCTCTGAGATTATCACCAAAGTTGACACCAAAAAGCACGCTGAACAGCTGCTGAAATAACCCTATGGCTGCCGCTCCCGTGAGAAGGCAGCCATTCCTGTTTTGGGCCTGTTTTCTCCAAAACAGCCCCAAAACAGAAACACACACTCCTCCATTTGTAAACCAGTCTAATCTTCAAACCAATAGAATGAACCCTTTCAACTACGACACTGAACAACTGCTGAATGTAGCGCACCAAGTGCGCCGTGACATTGTGCGCATGGTACACGCCGTGAACTCTGGCCACCCGGGCGGGTCACTGGGCTGCACCGAGTTTCTGGTGTCTCTGTACTTTAAGCAGATGACCCACACGCCCCAGCCTTTTAACATGGACGGCGTGGGCGAAGACCTGTTCTTCCTGTCTAACGGGCACATCTCCCCGGTGTTCTACAGCGTGCTGGCCCGCTCCGGCTATTTTGAGGTGAGCGAGCTGGCCACTTTCCGTAAGCTCAATTCCCGCCTGCAGGGTCACCCCACCACCCATGAGGGGTTGCCGGGCATCAGGGTTGCCTCTGGTTCCTTGGGCCAGGGCCCGTCGGTTGCCATTGGCGCAGCCCAGGTGAAAAAACTGAACGGAGATGACAGGCTGGTGTACGTGCTCACCGGCGACGGCGAGCTGGAGGAAGGCCAGGTATGGGAAGCCGCCATGTACGCCGCCCACCACAAAGTAGACAACGTGATCTGGACGGTAGACTACAACGGCCAGCAGATTGACGGTCCGGTAGACGCGGTGATGAGCCTGGGCAACCTGCGGGACAAGTTTGAGTCCTTCGGCTGGAAAGTGCTGCACACAGACAATGGCAATGATTTTGACCAACTGCTGCCCGTGCTGGAAGAGGCCAAAACCCTTACCGGCCAGGGCCAGCCTATCTGTATTCTCATGAATACCCAGATGGGCTTTGGCGTAGACTTCATGATGGGCTCCCACAAGTGGCACGGCGTGGCCCCTAATGATGCCCAGCTGCAAGAGGCGCTGTTGCAACTCAAAGAAACCCTCAACGACTATTAATCTATTGGGCTGGTGCCTGCGCACCAGCCTAACTTTCCACAGCATATGAATCTGGCGCACACGGTTGGTCTCTGGCTTCTCTGTCTCCTGCTATGGGGCACAGCCACTCCTGCCGCTGCCCAGAACAAACAACCGCCGCCCAAGAAGACGCGGTTGCTGTTTCTCCTGGACGCCTCCGGGAGCATGCTAGCCAAGTGGGAGGAAAGCCAGCGCTGGCAGGTGGCCAAGACCATGCTGGCCCGCATGGCAGACTCCCTTGATTCATATAAGAACCTGGAGATTGCCCTGCGCGTGTACGGCCACCAAAGCACCGTAGCCCAGAAGAACTGCAAAGACACCAAGCTGGAGGTACCGTTTGCGCCGCATAATTCTGAGAACGTCAAGAAGAAGCTGCAGCAGATTGTCCCCAAAGGCAACACGCCCCTCACCTACTCACTGGCCCAATCGGCCAATGATTTCCCGGAGGAGGAGAACACCCGCAACGTGATCATCATTATCACAGACGGGTTGGAGAGTTGCGGCGGTGACCCCTGCGCCACGTCGCTGGCCCTGCAGAAGAAAAGGGTGTTCCTGAAGCCCTTCATCATTGGGCTGGGGGATGACCCGGGCTACGCGCAGCAGTTTGGGTGCATGGGCCAATACTACAATGCCGCTGACATCAAAACATTTCAGCAGGTGCTGGACAACGTGGTGAGCATTGCCTTAAAGAAAACCACGGTGTCTGTAGAATTGACAGATGACGCCGGCCGGCCGGTGGAGACCAATGTGAACCTTACCTTCGTCAACAACGTGACAGGGCAGGCCGAATACAACTTTGTGCATTTCCTGGACAAGGCGGGCAAGCCCGATGTGCTGGACATTGACGCCCTGCTGAGCTATGACCTGGTGGTGAACACCCTGCCCGCGGTGGAGCTCAGAAATCTGAACATCAAGCCCGGGCAGCACAATATTTTCCGGGTGCGGGCGCCGCAGGGATATTTGTACCTCCGGCAAGACGCCCCCACCTCGTACGGGTCTATGCTGGCGCTGGTGCGGGAGAAAGGCAGCGCGGCCCTATTGCATACCCAGCGCTTCCCCAGCCAGCAGAAACTGCTGGCCGGCACCTATGAAGTGGAGCTGCTGACCATGCCGCGCATCAGGCAGACGGTGACCATTAAACCGGGACAGGCCACTACGGTACAGTTTGCCCCGCCGGGCGTGCTGAGTGTGGCGCAGGACCTGCAGGGCTTTGGGTCCCTGTACGTTCTGGAACAGGACGGCTCGCAGCGCTGGGTGCACACCCTGCCTGAGGGCAGTTCCAAAATAAGTTTACCTTTGCAGCCGGGCCGTTACCGGATCGTGTTCAGGATGAAAAGTGCCAGCGGCAGCCAGTTCACAGATGTGAAGGATTTTACCATTAAATCAAATTTGACTACTACTGTTAAACTCTTTAACTAACCATGAAGGATTTCCCTTATACTGAATCAAAAGATACCCGCTCTGGCTTTGGGGCCGGACTTCTGGAACTTGGCCGCACCAACCCTAACGTAGTTGCCCTTTGCGCTGACCTGGTGGGTTCTCTGAAAATGGGTGACTTTATCAAAGAAAACCCGGAGCGCTTCTTCCAGGTGGGCATTGCCGAAGCCAACATGATTGGCCTGGCGGCGGGTATGACCATTGGCGGGAAAATTCCGTTTACGGGCACCTTCGCCAACTTCTCCACGGGCCGGGTCTATGACCAGATCCGGCAGTCTGTGGCATATTCCGGTAAAAACGTGAAGATCTGCGCCTCCCATGCCGGTTTAACCCTGGGTGAAGACGGGGCCACGCATCAGATACTGGAAGACATTGGCATGATGAAAATGCTGCCGCACATGACCGTGATCAACCCATGTGACTTCAACCAGACCAAAGCCGCCACCATTGCCATAGCTGATCACCACGGCCCGGTGTACCTGCGCTTTGGGCGCCCGGTGGTGCCTAACTTCACCCCAGCTGACCAGAAATTTGAAATTGGCAAGGCCCTGATGCTGAACGAAGGCAAAGACGTGACCATTCTGGCCACCGGTCACCTGGTTTGGAAGGCCATTCTGGCGGGCAAGATGCTGGCAGAGCAAGGCATTGATGCCGAAATTATAAATATCCACACCATTAAACCTTTAGACGCTGAGGCCATCTTAGCATCTGTACGCAAGACTGGTTGTGTGGTCACCGCTGAAGAGCATAACTACCTGGGCGGCCTGGGTGAATCAGTTGCCCGGGTGCTGGCGCAGGAACTGCCCACCCCGCAGGAGTTTGTGGCGGTGCAAGACACCTTTGGCGAAAGCGGAACCCCTGAGCAGCTCATGGAGAAATATGGCCTCAATGAAGGCAGTATTGTGGAAGCCGTAAAGCGGGTAATGGCTAGAAAGAAATAAATGGTGCTCAGCACGCGTTAACAGAAATGTTACCCGGTGAAAGGCTGACCATTTACTTGGCAGCCTTTCTCTGTTTTACAAGTAGAGAAGAAGAGTTCCCGGAGTACTTTCCCCAAAACCTGGCACAGGCAGCCACCCCCCTTTTTCTGTTTTAGGCCTGTTTTTAAAAAATCAGGCCTAAAACAGAAAAAGGGCACCAGGGGTCACCCCTGCGTTTAAAACTAACAAACCTTAACGGTCATACTTTCTGTTGGAAGACAAGGATATTTTAGAAAAGTTCAGGAGGGCAGACTCCCGCAACTTAGCCTTTAACCAACTGGTGCGCAAGTACCAGCAGAAAGTCTATTGGCATGTGCGCAAGATGGTGATTGACCATGATGACGCAGATGACCTCACCCAGGAGGTGTTTGTGAAAGTATGGTCCCATCTGGAAAACTTCAGACAAGATGCCCAGCTGTACACCTGGATTTACCGTATTGCCACCAATGAATGCCTTAATTTCCTGAACGCGAAGAAAAAGAGATTCTTCCTCCCCCTGCATGACGTGGCCGCAGAACTGGCTGAGAAACTAGACACCTCAGATGATCTTTCTGGTGATGAGGTTCAGCTGAAACTCCAAAAAGCGCTTTTGCGTCTGCCAGACAAGCAGCGGCTGGTCTTCAACATGAAGTACTATGATGACATGAAATATGAGGAGATGTCAGAAATTCTGGGCACCTCAGTGGGGGCGTTAAAGGCATCATACCACATTGCGGTAAAAAAAATAGAAGATTATCTGAAGAACCATTAAACCATGGGGAATTCACGGCATCTAACAGGCAGATAGTTATGAAGGAAAATAAGTTTAATCTGGAAGACCTCCCCCGGCAGCACCCGTTCACGGTGCCTGAAGGCTACTTTGACAAGTTGCCTACGCAGGTTATGCAGCGGGTCTCCCCTGCTTTACCAGAGACGGTCACCCCTGTGGCGTGGTTCAGGCAGTTCCGGACCCTGACGGCAGGGGCCGTGATGGCGGTGGTGTTTCTCCTGGCCTTCTTTGTGCCCCAGTATTTTGACTTTACCACCGCTTCACCGGGGCAAAGTCTGGCGCAGGTGACAGATCAGGACATAACCCATTACCTGCTCACCAAAGTGGACCTGGAGACAGCCCAGCTGGCCGAAGTTGCCACGTTGAATCCGCCGCAGGCGCTGGAGTTTATAGAAGTCTCGCCAGAAGACGTGCCCGTAGATGCCGCCATGGAGGTGTTGCAGGACGAGAGTTTACCCCAATCTTACGAATAGCATGAAGTTAAAGAGTTGTATTTACGTGTTGGTGTTTCTGTTTTGGGGCACATTGGTGCAAGCACAGACCAGGAAAGACACAGATGACCGCAAGGACCGTCTGGAGAAGATAGAGAATGCCAAAATTGCTTTTATCACAGAGAAACTGAGCCTTACTCAGGAGCAGGCGCAGCGCTTTTGGCCACTGTACAATGAGTTAGACGCCAAGAAGCAGGATCTGCGTAAAAGGTCCCGCACGTTCAGGGAAGAGAGCCTGGCTTCGCTTACTGATGAGCAGATACGGGAAGGCCTGGAGAACCGGCTGGTGTACCGCCAACGGGAGCTGGACCTGGACAAGGAGTACATGGACCGCTACCTGCGGGTGATCTCGCCCAAGCAGCTGGCACTCCTGCACCGGTCAGAGCGGGAGTTCACCAAACTGCTGCTGGAGCGCCTGCAAACCGCTAAGAAATAAGTTACTAGCAGAACAAAGCAGAAAAGGGAGGCCGTGGCCTCCCTTTTCTGCTTTAGAGCTTGCTTGCATGTTGCTATTCCAGAAAAAAACGGGGAGAAAAGGGTTCTTCTATAGCGTCCTCACAACAGCATAAGGCAACGGCAAGGTCATTTTTTTGGAGGTACAATTGCTGCGCCTTTGGCTAGTACACACCTGTTTTAGGCCTGTTTTCAGAAAAACAGGCCTAAAACAGGTCTTCTCGCCGTCTGCCCCCATCTTCTCTGGCTGTCGGCGCTTCCTTTAAAAGGGAAAATCAAGGCAATGTACGTACCTTTGTACCACAAACTGATCTTACTGCCATGCTTTCTCCGCGCCAGCTCTTCTTACAACACCAGGCCCAAACCACTGATTTCCCGCTTTTGCTGGAGGTAGAGAAAGCCGAAGGGGTGTATATGTACGGCCCCAACAGGGAACGGTACCTTGACCTGATCTCGGGCATTGGCGTGAGCAATGTGGGGCACCGGCACCCCAAGGTCATCCAGGCCATACAACAACAGCTGGACAAGTACCTGCACCTCATGGTCTATGGGGAGATTGTACAGGCGCCTCCCGCCCAGCTGGCCCACGCGCTGGCGCAGACCCTGCCCGCCGGGTTAGACAATGTGTATTTTGTGTCCTCGGGGAGTGAGGCCGTAGAGGGTGCCTGTAAACTGGCCAAACGTTTTACCGGCCGTACTGAACTCATCGCTTTTGAGAACGCCTACCATGGCTCTACCCAGGGCTCGCTTTCACTCAACGGGTCAGAGAGTTTCAAACGGGCGTTCAGGCCCCTGCTGCCAGACGTTCGGCACATCAGACACAACCATGCGCCTGACTTAGAACTGATTACCACCCGCACGGCGGCTGTTATTCTGGAAACGGTTCAGGGCGAAGCCGGGGTACGGGTTCCCTCGCGGGCGTATCTGCAAAACCTGAGGCAGAGATGCTCAGAGACCGGTACCTTGCTAATTCTAGACGAAATCCAGAGCGGCTTTGGCCGAACCGGCACCTTCTGGGCGTTTGAGCAGTTTGGGGTTATTCCAGATATTCTCACCTGTGCCAAAGGCATGGGCGGCGGCATGCCCATAGGGGCGTTCATTTCCCGCCGGGAGATTATGCACTCGCTCAAGAATGACCCAATGCTGGGGCACATCACCACTTTTGGCGGACACCCGGTTTCCTGCGCCGCCTCCCTGGCCACCTTGCAGATCATTCAGGAAGAAGGGCTGCTGGCGCAGGTGGCAGAAAAGGCTGCACGCTTCCAACAGCGGTTAACCCACCCCGCCATCAAAGAATTCAGACACCTGGGGCTGATGATGGCGGTAGAGTTTGATTCTTTTGCTACTTTAAAGTCAGTGATTGACAGTGCCCTATTAAAAGGAGTCCTGACTGACTGGTTTCTGTTCTGTGACAACTCCATGAGAATAGCCCCACCGCTTACCATTACTATGGCAGAAATTGAGGAGGCCTGTGACCTGGTATTGGCAGCTATTCATGAGCAGGTGCACCCATAGGGAGCTTTATAGGCCATGACAGCCAATTAGTTAGAAACTAGACACTGAACAGGTCAACCTTTTGGGCGTACCTAGAGTACAAGACACGAATTGAAAAAGCACCTGGCCCCTTCAATCCGTTATTTCTGCGTACCCCGTAAGCACCTGTACATAACCTTCGCGCCACCACTATGGAGATTGCCCTTGTCTTAGTTCTGCTGTTGGTTGCTATCGGCCTTTTTGCGTCTGAGAAACTCTCTGTTGATGTAATTACCCTGATCCTGCTCATTGTACTCACCTGCACCAAGATCATCACCCCAGAAGAAGCGTATGCAGGTTTCAGCAGTGATTTTATTGTCATTCTGGCTTCAATTTTTGTACTGAGCGCGGCCCTGGAGGACACTGGTGTGCTTGACTTTCTGGTGAACTGGCTCATGCGCCACACTGGTCACCGGCCAACCATGCTTCTGCTTTTCATAATGATTGTACCGGGGTTGATTTCGGCTTTCATGAACAACACCACCGTTACCGCCCTTTTTGTCACCCCCATTGTAGGGGTAGCCAAAAAGATGCAGACCAGCAGTTCAAAATACCTCATGCCCCTGGCGTACGCATCTATTCTGGGCGGCACCTGTACCCTCATTGGCACCTCTACCAATGTGGCGGTAAGCGGCTACATGGCCAAAGCGGGGTTTGAGCCGTTTGGTTTCTTTGAATTTTCTGGGATAGGAATAATTGTTTTCGCCGTGGGCATTGTGTATATGATGACCATTGGGAATAAAATGCTTCCGGCCGGCACCACCCAGGGCCTCACTACCCGCTATAATATCAAAACCTACCTGACTGAGATTCTGGTACAGGATGAATCACCGCTCATTGGCCAGATTGCCTTTGCGTCTGACCTTTCAAAAATGGGGTTCAGAATCCTGAACATCATCAGGAGCAAAGAGAACTTTCTGCCCGACTACCGCACCCGCATCAGAGCCAATGATGTACTGCTGGTAGAAGGAGAAATGGATGACCTTATCAAAGTAAAAGAAACCAAAGGCATCCAGATTCTGGCCGATGTCATTGTGGAAGACGACCTGGTGGGGGGTGACATCAGGCTGGCGGAAATCCTGATTACGGGAAAGTCTGACCTGCTCAAGCGCAGCATCAGGGAAATTGAGTTCCTGCGCCGGTTTGGGCTGGTGGTGCTGGCGGTCTCCCGGCAGGGCGAAACCATCAGGACCAAAATTGGGGATGTACAGCTGCAGTTAGGGGATCTGCTTCTGGTGCAAGGCTCTGCTGAACGCCTGGAGTACTTAAAAATGAACCAGCACCTGGCCGTGCTGGATGAGTTTAAGCCGGTGCTGTTCAAAGAACGGAAAGGGATCCTGACCCTGGCTTTCTTCATCTTAGCCATCATCATTGGGAGTACCGGTGTTCTGCCGCTGTCTACCTCCTTTCTGGGAGCCGCCGTGATGAGCATTCTCTTCAAGTGCATCTCAACAGACCGGGCGTATCAGGTAATTGACTGGCGCCTGCTTATTCTGATTGGGGGGATGACGGCCTTTGGGATGGCCATGGCCAACTCCGGGGCAGACAAGTTTCTGGCCCACTGGATTGTGCAACTGCTGGAACCGTTTGGGGTGCTCACCATTCTGGCTGGCTTTATTTTGCTTACCGTCTTTCTGACCCAACCCATGTCTAATGCGGCCGCCGCGCTGGTGGTGTTGCCGGTGGCCCTGCAAACCGCCGCCCAGATAGACGCCAACCCCCGTACCTTTGCCATTGCCATCATGCTCTCTGCGTCTGTGTCGCTGATCACACCTTTTGAACCGTCCTGTATTCTGGTGTATGGCCCGGGTAAATATTCGTTCCGCGACTTCCTCAAAATAGGGTCTGGGCTCACCCTTCTCCTGATCATCCTGATTCTGTTCCTGGTGCCGGTCTTCTGGCCACTGACTATGAATAACTAGTTTAGGCCTGTTTTGCTAAAAACAGGCCTAAAACAGCAACCGCCAAAACTGCGGCCAGGTGTCACCGTACAAAAAGGAAACCAAAGGAGAGAAAGATGTATAGGTTAGCCTGTGTTGTATTGATTGCCCTCATAAGCTGCAAACCCCAAACCAACCATGGAGGCCTGCCAGACTCGCCCGCTGCGGCAGAACCGGCGCTGGAAAATACCGCAGACTCTGTTGGCAACGCCCGGAAAGACGGCACCCACATCTCCTCTCATGTCCCGCTAGATGTAAAACAGCAACTCCCCGCCCTGCTGGAGGTGAGCTTAGACCGTACCCACGGCCTCTGGCAATACCCCACCCTCACAGAACAGGATGCGCAGCGCATTCCCCAAGGGGAACAGGGTCCTTATTACCTGGAGGCAGATTTTAACGGTGATGCAAAGCAGGATTATGCGGTACAGATTGTAGAGCGGGATTCAGCTTTCATCTATGCCTTTCTCAGCGGCAAGAATGCCAATGAGCTGGAAGAGTATCTTCTGGAGAAACACCCACTCACGCCAATTGAAGGAAAAAAAAGAAGCCTTAGGTATCTTTCCCTGGCCCGGAAAGACGGCAAACCCAATGAAAGTGCCAGCAGCAAAAGCCTTCCCCGGGAGGGCATCACCGTGGGCACAGAAAACTCAGCCGTGACGTATGTATTTGAGAAAGGTGCTTTTCAACGGTATAAACCCGCAGATTAGCCTTTTACGCCCGTTACTGTAACTCCAGAAAACTGATGGCCTCGGCTTTGATCTCATCCCTGTCCAGCCCGTCTTTCACGCCCGTAGTGATTTTCTTGATCAGAATACCCACCACAGATTTTCTGAAACCCATCTTGGTGGCTATCTCAATACAGAAATCCATTTCGCTGTCATCTACAATCCCGTCTGCCAGCATCATCTCCACCAGGTCATAAATCTGGTCAAACCGGTCCAGATCATTGTTCGGCATGGTCATTTTGATATTCTCACACGAAGACAGCAGATTTTTCACCTCCTGCGGCCGCATTCCTTTGCGCTCCCCAATAGAGATGATGTGCTCCATTTCAGCTGAGTCAAGGTGCCCGTCAATCTTTGCCAGCGTGCCCAGGTTGATGATGTGGGTTTTGAGCCTTTTGGTTTCTTCGCTCTCAAAAATAGAAAACATAGGTAAAGGGTCTGTAAGGGTGATGGTATAACGGCCGTTGCCTACACATTGCACAGAAATTGCGCAGCTTCAACTTCACCTAATAATTTACGAAAATTATAAATATAAGCTACGTCAAATCTTGAAAACTGTTGATTTATTTAAATATCATACCCCACACGCTCTTTTTCATAATTCAGAAGGCTTCCCTCCCCTTTTACAGCAGGGTGCTTAGCGGTGAAAAACCTTCTCCTTCTTGGGCAAATACTTGAGAATTGTACGTTTATCCCGTACTTTGGTGGCTCAAGTATAGGTTTGTACATGAAAAAAATAGCTGTATTTACATCTGGGGGTGATGCCCCGGGTATGAATGCTTGCATCCGGGCGGTGGTCCGGACAGCAGTATATCACAAATTAGAAGTTTACGGCATTGGCCGAGGATATAACGGAATGATTCAGGGCGAGATTTACCGCCTGTTCTCCCATTCTGTCAGCAACATCATCCAGAAAGGCGGCACTATTCTCAAATCTGCCCGCAGCATGGAGTTCCAGACGCCCGAAGGCCGCAAAAAAGCCTTTGAGCAGATCACCAAGTTTGGGATTGAAGGCATTGTGGCCATTGGCGGGAACGGTACCTTTACCGGAGCTGAGATCTTCCACAAAGAGTACGGCATTCCCATCATTGGCTGCCCCGGCACCATTGACAATGACCTGTTTGGCACAGATTATACCATTGGCTATGACACCGCGGTCAACACCGCCCTGGACGCCATTGACAAAATCAGGGACACGGCAGACAGCCATGAGCGCGTGTTTTTTGTGGAGGTGATGGGGCGTGACTCCGGGTACATTGCCCTCCCCTGCGCCATTGGCGGCGGGGCCGAAATGGTGATGATCCCAGAAACCATCACGTCACTGCCAGAAGTGATTGAAACACTACAGCAGGGCTGGCGCCGCTCTAAAACCTCGTTCATTATCATTGTGGCCGAAGGCGACGACGAAGGCGGTGCCTCAGAGATAGCCGCCAAGGTGAAGCAGGCGCTGCCGCAGATGGATGCCAAGGTAACCATTATTGGGCACGTACAGCGCGGTGGCACCCCAACAGCCGCCGACCGCCTGCTCAGCAGCCAAATGGGCATGGGCGCAGTGGAGGGCCTTTTAGCCGGCCGCACCAATGAGATGGTGGGTGTGATCAACGGTGAGATAGCCTACACTCCTTTCCATGACACCATCACCAAGAAGAAGCCCATCAGTGAAAGTTTCCTGAAGCTGGTGCACGTACTTAGCGTGTAGTCAGCATTTCAGGGTAGGCTTGCCGTTACCATTCCTGTTTTGGGGCTGTTTTCAGAAAAACAGCCCCAAAACAGGAATACTTTTGAGCCTGGCAACCAGCGTTAGTCCACTCCTGCTCTTGCGGCGGCTCCCGCACTGTGTCAATTGTTTCCCGCCCATGGGAACAAAGTACCAACGGTCTTAAAAAAGGATCATCCCGTCAGGCATGCCCTCTCGTTGAGTTGTTCAGCTGCTTTGCGTTTTCGGACTGTTTTTCTGAAAACAGCCCGAAAACGCAAAGCAGACACTTATACTAAGGCAGGAGTTCCTTCCTTCTAAAGAGTCTTACCCCTTTGATTTTGTAGAAAAGCGCCCCAAAGCCAACGCCCGGCGAAGGAGTGGTTAAGCAAAAACTGCGGTTTAAGGAACGGAGGCAGGTGGTTTACCTATGGGATTCGCTGACAAGAAGCCAGAAGCTACCCCTCAATAGAATGCTTGAAGCATCTGTCCTGTTTTTGGCCTGTTTTCTTGAAAACAGGCCAAAAACAGAGGGAGGTCCTGCCCGTGCAGAACCCTGGAACTATAGCAGGTAGGTAAGAAAGCAGGTTCCACCTGTTAGAAAGTAATGCGCTGCGTAATTGAACAGCCCTTATTCCTACAGACAGAAAAGTCTGTTTCCGGGCTATTTTCAGAAAAACAGCCCGGAAACAGGAATTATGAAATGGATCTTCCTGCCTCTCCCTCTATTTTCTGTTGCACCCACGCCAGCACGTCGGCCAGCTGGTCTGGGTGGAACCATTGGATTTCGGGGTCCCGGTTAAACCAGGTCATCTGGCGTTTAGCGTAACGGCGGCTGTTCCGCTTGAGCAACCTAACCGCCTCAGCAAAGTCGTAGTCGCCGTCCAGGTAATGAAAGAGCTCGGTGTACCCAACCGTCTGGAGCGCCTGGTGATTCCTGAAAGGCAGTACGCTCTTTACCTCGTCCAGCAGCCCCTGCGCCAGCATAAGGTCCATGCGGTGGTCAATGCGGCGGTACAGCTCTTCGCGGTCACGGGTGAGGCCAATCTTGATGATCTGGAAATCCCTTGCAGTTGCCAAGGCTTTTTTCCTGAACGAAGAATAGGGTTGCCCGCTGCTCAGGCACACTTCCAGCCCCCTAATCACCCGCTGCGGGTTCTGTACATCTACTTGCCGGGCATACACAGGATCCAATTCCCTGAGCTGCGCTACCAAGGCTGGCAAACCGTCCTGTTCCAACCGTTGGGTTAAGCTTTCCCTTATGCCGGGCAAAATGTCCGGCATCTCGTCCAGCCCCTCGCACAGGGCCCGCACGTACAGGCCGGAACCGCCCGTGGCAATGACAACCGGGTGTTGCCGGAAAAGGCGCTGGAGAAGCAGGCGCGCATCTAGGGCGAAGGCTCCGGCGTTATACTCCTCCTGAATGGAATGGCTGTCAATGAAATGGTGGGGCACTCCGCCCTGTTCCTCTTTTGAGGGTTTGGCCGTACCAATGCTCAACTCCCTAAAGAACTGCCGTGAATCCATAGACAGGATCTGGGTCTGATACTCTTTGGCCAGCTGCACACAGAAATCAGTTTTCCCCACCGCGGTGGGGCCCACTACTATCACTAAAAACCGAGACGCCATCATGCTAATTCTTTGTACAAATGTACTAATCTCTCCGCCTCTTTCTCCCATACCCACTCCTGCCGGGCCCGCAGACAGTTATGCCGGAGGCGCTGGTACGTCTCCCTCCCCTCCAGCAGGGCCAGCATGCTTTTTCTGATGTCTTCTGGGTTATTGTTTGTCAAGAGGGCAACCTCCCATTCAGTGTTGAGCCGCTCATATTCAGGGAAAGGAATGCATATCTGCGGAATACCGGCCTGCACATAATCAAAAAACTTGTTGGCCAGGGAGTAGTAGTAGCTGAGGCCCTGGTTTTCTAACAGCATAATGCCCGCATACGCCTGTTGGGTGATCTGGGCCAGGCTAGCTGGCGCTACATTTCCTTTGAAGATGACTTTGCGGGAAAGGTTCAGCTGTTGAACCCTTTCCTGCAGGGCTGGCAGCAACGGCCCATCGCCACAAATAACCAGCTGTGCCGGCACGTCTTGCATGGCCTCCAGGGTGGCTTCCAGCCCTCTGCCCACATTGAGGGCACCCTGGTAAATGAAGTAAACGGGCTGCCCCGGCTCCTGCACGCCCGGCTGCCGGAACGGCATGTTCCGGATGAGGTGCACCCGCCGCCGGTACCGCTGCTGGAAGTACTCTACCAGTGAACCGCTGACCGTATAGGCCAGGCTGGCACGGGAGAAAGCCAGCTTCTCCACCCAAGCCCACACGGCTTTCACTGGGGGCCTGTTGACCACCTCCGGCAACTCTGGGAACAACTCATGGGCGTCATAGACAAAAGGTTGGCGGCGCCACCACGCAGTCAAGACGCCGGCCAGGGCCGTGTCAGCATCAACGCCGCCGTAGATTTCAAACCTGTTCCAGAGAAACCACAGGATCAGGCGCAGGTTAAACTCCAAGTAAAAGAAGGGGCCTTTAGCCAAGCGGCACCTGAGCCTCACCTGTTGAAAGTGCTGGCCTACCAGTGGCTTAGAGCCGGGAAGCTCCCTCCCCAGCAGCGTCACCACAAACCCGGCACTGGCCAGCGTGCCGGCAATGCGCAGCATGCGCTGGTCATGGTTAAGGTCAGTTGTGACGGTCAAGACAATGCTTTTGCCCATGGTGGTGAAGAGCCCGGTAAAGAGGGGGCACACTTATAGATACTGCCCCTAGAAAAACGATGTTTTTAAGTTATTTTTGCTAAAATAGGTGATTTCTTTCCAAGAGCCATAGCCGTTTCACAGGCAATGGACATCACCTGGTTCAAAGGCAACGTATGACAAACACTATGACATCTGCAGAAAGAGAAGCAAAGGTAGCAGCGGCAGAACGATTAATTGATTTGGCCGAGCACGTGAGCGGTAGCAGGAAACTCATGTTTGTCTGCACCCCAGAGGGTGAATTGCTCAAGGTGAACAGCCAGACCCGGGAGTTTTTCTTCAAAGGGCAGGATTTTCCGGAGCACCTGAACATTAAGCAACTCTTAGATGAGAAATACCTGCCTACGTTTGAGAAGAATGTACGGCTGCTGCGTAACCGCAAGAACATCAGCGGTTTTTTCCAGCCCAAGGAGAAGAACCTGGGCAGTGAATTGTTTTATTTCAAATCAAGCCTGGTGCAGCAAGACGGCCATGAGCTGCTCTACCTGGCCGTTAGGTCAGCCTCTGCTGAAGTCATGCCCGTGGGCGATATGTATGCCTCAGAGTCCAGTTACCGCACCCTCTTTGAAGACAGCAATGAACCCCTGTTTATTCTTGACAAAAAAGGGATTTTCATTGACATTAACAAAGAAGCACTGGGGCTCATTCAGTTTGAAAAGGGAGAACTGGTAGGTAAAAGTGTCTTTGAAGCCTTTGACCTGAACCCATCAGAGAAAATGGCTTTCAAGAAAAGGATTCAGAAAGCGTGCGAAGGTAAAACCCAGCGGTTTGACTGGTGGTTCAAAGACAAAGCCGAAACGCTGCTCCCCGTACTCCTTTCTTTCAGGTGCGGAAAATATTTTGGGCAGGAGGTGGTGCTTGGCACTGCGCGCCCCATTGAAGACGCAAAAGGCAGCAGTGAGGCTGGCAGGTTGCGTCAGGACCAACAGGAGTTTGTATCTAAGCTGCTCCCCAACTTTTCAAACCTGAAAACCGCAGAAGATGTACTAGCGGCCACCTTAGATGCACTGCTGACCCGCCCCACCATTTCTGGCGGCGGTGTCTACGTATTTCAGCCCACCAACCGCATGGTGCAGTTGATCAAAAACAAGGGTAAGGACTCTCACCTCCTGCAGGAGCAGAGCATTTTGGCCTTGAAACCCGAGTTTTTGGCCCAGCTGGAAAACAAGGGCAGGAACCGCTCCATCCTGAGCATCTCCCGCAACTTTCAGCACCTGTTCCAGAAAAGGGAAGTGGTGGCCATGCCGGTAAGCACTGAAAAGAATTACCTGGCGGTGATTATACTTCTGGTAGAGGAAGCCCAGCTCATCACCAGCACCCTTACAGAATTCATCAACTATGTAGGGTTTGAAATCAGCTCCTACCTCTCCCGTTTTGAACTGCGTCAGGAGCTACATTATTCTGAAGGGAAGTACAAAACCCTCTTTGAGTCCTCAAATGACGCTATTTTCCTGCTGAACCAAACCCAGATAGCTGACTGTAACTTTCAGGCCTCGGTGTTGCTTGACTGTGACAAAAGAGACATTCTGGGCAAGAGAATAGCAGATTTTTCCCCGGCGCTTCAGGCAGACGGGACATCCTCAGTAGAGAAAGCGCTCCAAATGATTGACAGCACCCTGCTGGAAGGCATTCCGCAGACGCTGGAGTGGCGCTTAGAGAAGCCTGATGGCAGTGTGGTAGATAGTGAAATCAGCTTCAGCGCTATTCAACTGGATGGGGTTTCTTTTGTGCAGTGTATTCTGCGGGACATCACCCAGCGCAAAGAGGCACAGGCACTGGTGCGCCGGCAGGAGGTTCTACGGGAATCCATGCAGCAGTTCCGCTCCTTCCTCAGCCAGGTGAACCTGGCCTATGTGAGCCTTGACCTGGACCTGCGTATTGTCTATGTCAATGATTATTTCCTGCAGTATACCGGCTATAAGCGGGAGGAAGTCATTGGTCAGAACTATTATGAACTGTTTGTGCCTGAACCTGAGCGGGGAACCCGCATTCAGGAAATCCAGAAGGCGTTGCAGAGCCAGTCGTTGCGCAGCTACTATGAATGGGACCTGCTCACCAAGTCACAGTCTACCAAGATCCTGCGCTGGAACATCATGTTTGAGATGGATGCCGAAGGGAAAGTAGTAGGCATTACCGGCGTTGGCAAGGACATGACCGACAAACGCATTGCCATGGAAGCCTTGAAAGACAATAAAATACGTCTGCAAGACCTCTTTGACAATGCCCATGACCTCATCCAGAACATTTCTACAGACAACAAATTCATCTTTGTTAACCGGGCCTGGAAAGAAAAGCTGGGGTACAATGACTATGATATTGAGAACCTCACCCTCAATGACATTGTTCACCCTTACTATAAGGCCAAGTTGATCTACCAGCTTCGTAACCTCTACAAAGGCGAAGATGTCAATAAGATTGAAACCGTCTTTCTGACCAAAAGCGGCAAGCCCATTCACTTGATAGGGAGTATCAACTGCAGCTGGCAGGATGGGAAGCCCATTGCCACGCGGGCCATTCTCCATGACATCACAGACCGCATCAAGGCAGAGCGCCTGCAGAAGGTGTATTACAGCATTGCCAACCTGGCCATCAGCTCCAAAGATTTGCCGTCTTTGTACAGTGCCATCCACCGGGAGCTGAGCAAGATTATTGAGACCCACAACTTCTACATTGCCCTGTTTGATGAAGAGAAGAACACCATCAACTTTGTGTACTATGTAGATCAGTTATCTACGGTGCCCGCCGCGCCCAGGCCTTTCTCGCTGGGCATGACGGAGTATGTGATCAAGACCGGCAAACCCCTGTATGCCACCAAAGAAGATTTCATGGCTTTGGTGGAAGAAGGGAAAATTGAAGTCAACGGGGTGGTGCCAGAAGTAATGCTTTCCTCGCCCCTCTCCATTGGGGAGCGCATTATTGGGGTGATTGCCGTACGCGATTACAAAAACCCGGAGGCCTATGTGCAGACAGATATTGAGATTCTGCATTTTATCTCCAACCAGGTGGCGCTGGCCATTGAACGCAAACGGAACGAAGAGCAGATTACCATTCAGAATGCACGCTTAAAAGCCATCTTTGAGAGCGGAAGCCACCTGATGTGGTCACTTAACCGGCAATATAAGCTTACCTCTTTTAACCAGAACTTCTCTAACGAAATCCATACCTGGGCTGGCAAGACACCCGCCATTGGCAGCATACTGAGTTATTTGGTAGAAACGTTTGTGTCTCCAGAGTACTATGGGTTACTGCAGGATAGGTATGAGCAGGCTTTCTCTGGGGAGCCGCAACAATTTGAGATTGAGCTACAGCGGCCTGAGGGAAACAGTGAATGGCTTGAAATTTTGCTCAACCCTATCTACCTGGAGAATGGCAGTTTTGAAGATGTTTCTGCCATTGCGCTGGATATTACCGAGAAGAAAATCTCTCAATTGGCCCTGGCAGAGAATGAAGAGAAGTTCAGACAGATCTTTGAGTCATTCCAGGACATGTATTACAAGACCAACATTGAGGGAGACTTCCAGCTGCTGAGCCCCTCTGTGCAGGAAATGCTGGGATATACCCAGGCAGAGGCCATGGGGATGAATGCCCGTGACTTGTATGTATACCCAGAGGACCGTGAGCAGTTGTTGCATCATCTTTTTGAACAGAGAAGCGTCAGGAACTTTGAAACCACCCTGCGCACTAAGTTTGAAATAGAGATACAGGTATTGATCAACTCACGGCTTATCTTAAACGCAGAGGCAGAACCAGTGGCTATTGAAGGAGTATGCCGCGATATCACCGAACTAAAGAACACCCAGCGGGAACTGATCAGAGCCAAAGAACTGGCAGAGACTTCTTTGCAAGCTAAAAACCAGTTTCTGGCCAACATGAGCCATGAACTGCGCACTCCCATGAACGGCATCATTGGCATGATTGACCTCCTGCACCATTCTGCCACCAATGATGAGCAACGGGATTACACAGATACGCTCCGCAAATCATCAGATGCCCTGCTAGATATTTTAAATGATATTTTAGACCTTTCAAAGATACAGGCGGGCAAGCTGCAGATAAACGAAACGGGGCTTGACTTACACTACTCCCTAGAAAAAATACACTCCCTTTTTGCAAACAGGGCCAACCAGAAAGACCTGGAGTTTACTTACTTTATTTCTGAAGACACCCCACGTTACATTGTCACAGATGAAACCAGGCTGCTGCAGATCCTCTCCAACCTCACCTCCAATGCCATTAAGTTCACCAATGAAGGGGCTGTGAGTGTTGAAGTAAAAAGGCTGCAGTCAGAGGGAGACCAGCACCTGTTGCAGTTCCGGGTCAATGACTCTGGTATTGGCATCAGCGAAGAAGACATACGGCTCCTCTTCACTAATTTTACCCAGCTAGACAACTCCTCCTCCAAATCATTTGGGGGTACAGGCCTCGGCCTGGCCATTTCCAAACAACTCAGTGAGCTGCTGGGGGGTGAAATTGGGGTGGAGTCAGAAGTGGGGAAAGGCAGTACCTTCTGGTTTACCATTACCTGCCGTGAAGCAACCAACGTGACCCAGATCAATGAAATGCTTCTCTCTTCAAAAGAACTGGAAGAAATAGGGAAATTCAACCCCTCGCCGACCCTGCTGTTGGTAGATGACAACCAGATCAACCAGAAGGTAGCACTTAAACTGTTGGAGCGCATGGGCTGCTATGCAGATGTGGCATCTAACGGGTTTGAAGCCATTGAGAAAGCAGTGGCTACTCCATATGACCTCATCTTCATGGACATACAGATGCCGGAAATGGACGGCGTGACCGCCACCAAAGAGTTAAAAAAACTGCTAGGCTCCTCCTGCCCCCCTATTGTAGCCATGACGGCCTATTCCATGAAAGATGATGCGGAGAAGTTCATCAGAGAGGGGCTGGACGACTATATCTCAAAACCGGTAAAAATCACTGACCTCTATGACCGCTTGGTTAAGTGGTATGGGAATGCCACGGAGGCAGTGCCTGAGTCAAACGCGGAAATAGCTCCGCTCATAACTGATGAACAAGAAAAAGAGGAGCCTTTTCTGGAAATGGAGATAGTAGAACAGCTGCGCAGTATTGGGGGAGATGAATTTGCCCTGCAGCTGTACATTGATTTTGAGGAAGAAACCTTTCCTCTTCTGGAAGAGGCCAAAAAGGACGTAGCCGCAAAACATTATAGCAGTATTTTGAGTACACTGCATCAAATTAAAGGGACAGCCTCTACGCTCGGACTGAATATAGTGTCAACTTTGGCAAAAAATCTGGAGCATGATATTCTAAAAGGCGACATTGAGGGTGTACCGCAAACGTTTTCTGATTTAGAGACAAGTTTTGCTAATTTTAAAGCCCAATACAGAAAGACAATTTTATCAAACTAACCATGGCAGAGACTAAAACCATATTAATTGCAGAAGACAGCTCTGTAATTCTGAACCTTACCAAGAAAATCCTTGAACTTCAAAACTATAAGGTACTTTCTGCCAAAAACGGTGGCGAGGTTATCAAGAAAGTGAACGAGCAGAAAATTGACGCCATTCTCATGGACCTTAACATTCCTGTGAAAAACGGGATGGAGTGCACCAAAGAGATCCGCTCCAGTGAGAATCCTGAGATATCTGGTATTCCTATCATTGCCGTGACGGGTAATGCCAACAACTACACCCTGGAGCAGTTCAAGGAAGCAGGTATCAATGCGTACCTTCCTAAGCCTTTGGATTTTGACATGTTGGTGCAAACCGTGAAAGAATACGTGCACTAATTCCACCGGCACCATCGCTTAAAGTCACCCTATGCAATTAAAGTACACCCGGCCCTTCCTGAGCCGGTTAGAAGATATTTTTGCCGAGTCTGATTACCTGCTCCGTTACGAAAAAGGAACGTTTAAATCAGGGTTCTGTATCCTGAAGGAGACGAAAGTGGCGGTTGTAAACAAATACTTCCCGCTGGAGGGAAAAATCAATTGCCTCATTGAGATTTTGAAAGCAGTTGAGATAGCGCCCGAGAAACTCAGGGAAGAAAGCCAGGAACTGTTCCTGGCCATCAGAAACCAAACCCTTACCGCTGCGTGAAAGTAACTTTCTTAGGAACAGGCACCTCTCAGGGAGTACCCGTGATTGGGTGTGAATGTGACGTATGCCGTTCCTTAGATTACCGCGACAAACGGTTACGGGTCTCTGTGCATCTGGAGGTAGAGGGCAAGAGTCTAATCATTGACTCTGGCCCAGACTTCAGGCAGCAGGTTTTGCGGGAACGGATTAAAAGGGTAGATGCCCTGCTGTTCACCCATGAGCACAAAGACCATACCGCCGGCATGGATGACATAAGGGCCTTTAACTTCATGCAACGCATAGACATGCCCGTCTATGCTGATGAGCGGGTGCTGAGGCAGCTGCAGCAGGAGTTCAGCTATATCTTCACCAATGCCACTTACCCGGGGGTACCCCGGGTAGAACTGCACCCAATCTCAAACCAGCCTTTTGAGGTACAGGGCATACAGGTAACCCCCATCCAGGTCATGCACCACAAGATACCGGTATTTGGCTTCAGGGTGGGTGATTTCACCTACATCACAGATGCCAACTTCATTTCTGAGGAGGAAAAAGAGAAGGTAAGAGGCTCAAAGGTAGTGGTGGTGAACGCCCTCAGAAGAGAGCCGCATATCTCGCATTTTTCGCTCTCTGAAGCACTGGCACTCTTAGAAGACCTGGCCCCGCAGCAAGCGTACTTGACGCATATAAGCCATTTACTGGGTTTACATAGGGAAATCGAAACAGAACTGCCCCCTCACATCAGGCTTGCGTTTGATGGCTTAACCCTTAGCCTATAACCAGTGCATCAGAATTATTACTTCTTACGGCAACTTGCCCAAAAGCTTGAACAAACACTAAAAGGATTCTCCCTGCACTCAGTGTTCAGTCAGGAAAAAGATGAACTGGTATTGGCATTTCATAACGGGGCGCAGGAGTTTTTCATCAAGGCAATTCAGACCTCCACATTTTCCAGCCTCCAGTTTCCTGCTACGTTTAACAGGGCAAGGCAAAACTCGGTAGACCTGTTTACATCTGTCTGGGGAGAGCAGGTGCTGGAGGTGCAGGCGCACCGGCAGGAAAGAAGCTTCTTTATTCAGTTCACCCAAGGGAAAGTATTGCTCTTTAAACTCTTCGGGAACAGGTCTAATGTGATACTATTTGAGCAGGATCAGCCCATGGCGCTATTCCACCGGAAATTTGCCAAGGATCTGGAATTAGACTATAGGGCAATGCACCAGAACTGGCACTTGACCCAGGAACAGTTTCTGGCACAACCACAACTGCTCGGTAAAATGCTGCCTACACTGGGAGATCTCCCGCTACTCTACCTCCAGGAAATGGGGATAGAAGCAAAACAACCACTGGCCCAATGGCAATTGGTACAGGAAATGCTGGCACAGCTGGAAACCCCCTCCTACTACCTCACTTACCTGGACAAGGTTCTTCGCTTCTCCCTGTTACCCGTAGGGCAGATTCAGCAAAAATATACAGACCCCTTAGAAGCCCTTAATGCTTTTGTTCCCCAGTACAGGGCACAAGAGTATTTCAGCAGGCATTACGGGGCGGCACACAAGTCTTTACAGCGCCAGCTGGAGGTGGCACAGAAAATCTGGTGGCAGATACAGGAACAGCTGGAAACGTGGCACCACGGCACCCCGTACGCCCAAACCGCAGATGTCATTATGGCCAACCTTACCAACATCCCCAAGGGTAGCGCAGAGGTGGAGCTGTATGACTTTTACCAGGACACCACCCGTAAGATAAAGCTTCACGCCACTGAAACCCCGCAAAAGACGGCAGAACGGTTGTACAAGAAAGCCAAAAACCAGCAGATAGAACTTACTCTACTTCAGGCAAGGGCAGAAAAAAAGGAACAGGAGGTAGAGCGCCTAGGTCGGCAACTAAAGGAACTGGAAGAAATCACCTCCGCCCCGCAACTGCGGCAATACCTGAAAAAAAACACGGTGGTCCCCCTCCCCGCCGGGCAGGAGCTGCCTTTCCATACATTTGAGACAAACGGATTCAAAATACTAGTAGGGAAGAATGCCAAGGCCAATGACAAGCTTACCCTGCACCATACGCACAAAGATGATTTATGGCTCCATGCCAAAGACGTTCCCGGCTCCCATGTGGTGATTAAACTCAAAGCCGGCCAGCCTTTCCCAATGCCGGTGATAGAGACTGCCGCCCAAGTAGCCGCCTACTACTCAAAGCGGAAGAATGACACCCTCTGCCCTGTTCTGTACACCCCCAGGAAGTATGTTAGAAAGCCCAGGGGAGCCACGCCGGGCTCAGTCATAGTAGAGCGGGAGAAAGTGATCCTGGTGACGCCCCAAAACCCTTTCAAGGTAATTCCTTGAACTGCCCTTTCTGTTTTTGGCCTGTTTTCCGGAAACTAGCCCAGAAACAGGAATTCTATGACTTCTGCCTTCGTACAAGAGAAGCAGATCTTCTGTTTATGGGAGCGCCTATTACTTTGGGTTATCAAAAGGAGGGCCATTGGCAATGGGACCTTGACAGGTGTGCTTGTCTGCTTATCCAGGTAGCAGATTTTACCCCTCCGTGCAGAGGCTATCCAAGCCTCCTGCTGTGTTTGCCTTCCAATCCTAACCCATTCAGAAGCAAAAGTAGAGCTGGAAAAAAAGTTCTTAATAAATTTTAATAATAACAACTGAATTTATAAGTATTTATCCCCTCCACATCCGTACTTTTACGCATGGAGGATTTACAGCGGATTTTAATCATTGATGACGATGAGGTTGCTAGTTTTATTGCAGAGCTGCAGATTAAGAGTAGCCATCCAGGGTGCCTTATTCAAACAATAAAAAACGGTGAAGACGCTTTAGAATTACTACTGCAGCAACATCCAGCAAACCGCCTCCCCCACCTCATATTGCTGGACCTCCACATGCCCCTTATGGATGGACTAGAGTTTCTGGTGGAGATGAAAAAGCTACAACTTTCCCCTTGCCCCAAGGTGGTGGTCCTTACTTCGTCCCTCTGCAAAAAGGAACAGCAATCCATCCTTCATTCAGGGGCCGATGGTTTCTTCCAGAAACCCATCACCCAGGAGTCAATGCAACAAATTCTTCAACTGGCCCTCAAGAAGCCATAGTGGCAGCTATAGAAGGTACAAGCTGGTAAGTGTACCGTCATAATTAGACACCATTCCTTCCACCGCCAGGGTACCTACCCGTTCAAATTGTCTTATGGCTCCCCTTCTGGATTTAGAGGACAGGCGTTCACAAATTATGGTTGCCCCGTCTGATCAATTTCAGTTATTTAATACCCGAAGTAAGGCCAGCGCTTAGCAGGAATTCTCTGAACGATTCACCCGTGAGCGGCTTTTGCAGAAACGCCTCAATCCCCAGATGTTTCGCCTTCTTTTTATCCCGATCATAGTCATGGGAAGAGAGCATGGCTACCACAGGCACTATGGGGGCTGTAAGGGCTCTCATAGCCTCTACAAATTGAAACCCATCCATGTCTGGCATCCTTACATCTACCATCACCAGCGTAGGGCAAATGATCGAATCCTGCCCCTTGCCACAGGCACTCCTGAGAAGTTGAATAGCCTCTACCCCACTGTGGGCAGCAAAGATTCTTTCGGCCACCTGGTGTCGCTTTACAATGTTCTTTGCAATGAACAGCGAGGTGGGGTCATCATCCACCAATAATATTGATTCCAACTTCCTCATGGCGCAGACTTGGGGTATGGTATTGAGGAAAATACGGATAGAGCGGTTTGTGGTTGGGAAAAGGGAGCCACACCCCTCAAAACCTGTCACTCCTGCCATTCTAAACAAATCAGCAGCTCCCTCATACATACCTGATCAAGCAAGAGGAATCAGCACGGCTAAGAGGGGCTTCTGTTTTTGGCCTGTTTTTAAGAAAATAGACCAAAAACAGAACAGACTTTTCATTTAGCAATTGAGAAGCAAGCTACCCGATGACAGGTTCAAATGGAAGCCACCTCTCCCTCCTCAAGAATTGCCATAGGTGCCCACCAACTAGTGCCCTATTAGGGCAAATAAAAAAGCGGCATATCTTTTACAGATATGCCGCTTTTGCTTGCTTGTGCGCGCGGGGAGATTCGAACTCCCACACCCGTAGGGCACCACCCCCTCAAGATGGCGTGTCTACCAGTTTCACCACGTGCGCATGGCTTACAGATTGAAAGGTGTTCCTCTTAAAATCTGACGCAAATTTATCTGATCTCTTTTACCTGTGCAAGTAGATGGGAGATTTTCTGCTTTTTCTAATAAAAAATAATTATATCTAGATATTTAGATGTTTCAACTTGGAAAGCACGCTTTTCAACGTTCAAAAAAGACAGTCCATCGAAAATGCCAACTATTAGAACATATCATAGATAAATTTAAATATTACTCATGATATAGGAATACCAACATATGAAACCAAGATTCTTTTTACCCATATTATTTCTGTTATTCTCTAAATCGCTTTGTTTTTCCCAGTCGCCTCAAACGCCCGACACCAGATCAGAAACCATCGCAAGGGAAATGCTTAACAAATTGGAGCTCTCTGAAATGCATTATATCAAAATCAAAGCCATCTTAGATGCTCGCATTACTAAGTCAAATGAAGTCATTAAACAATATTCAGATGACCCACTCCTTTTAAAAGAAGTAATAGCGCAACTTCAGAATGAATGTGACAAGGCTATTATTGCAGTACTTCCTAAGAAGGCCGCCTCTAAATATTATAAGCACAATTTTGACCTTTCAAGTTTAAACTTCATCTCCTCCAAATAAAAAGTAGCTTATATTGACACGATGTAATAGTCAACATGATTAAAGTCACTATCTTTAAATAGAAACAAATAAGTGCTATAGTTATAATAACTCAACAGTTCAATAATAAAAAAAATTAGCATCAGTTATAAAATCTAAATACAAACTTAGTATCAACAATTAACCTTTATTATTTTTCCTATTTCTACAGAACAACCCATTGTTGATATTTCAATACATTTACTGAATGAGCTATTCAACCATTTAATTAAAATTAATATAATATTACAGTGATAAACAAATAATCAACTGGACAAAAAACAACTTAACAAAACAAAGAATATTTTGTTTTAACCTAACAAACAGATTTTACCACAAGAATAAGGCAGCGGTTTATAGGCAGCAATATACTGTCATATTTCATTGCATACAGAATCTATTTCCACTCATTAACTATCTTAACTCCTTAGTTTAAATATACTCAGTTTAGCTCTTACTTTTCTTATTTAAAAGTTATACTTACTTTTATTTTAACAAGACCAGTAAAATTAGCCCAACAACCTGAGCTACATATTCCATTAATAGGACCAGGCATTATAAATTGTTTCCTTGTAAGTCTCACTTTCCATACAGACTTTCTTTCCGCTACTCGCCTGGCATAAGAGTTAACATCTATTCAACAACACTGCTTAATGATTACTGCTAAATAGCTGTCAGTTTCTATTTTAGAAAATAAAGCAAAGTACAGTGATAGGCCATGAAGCTGTTTAGCGTTTTTTATTCAGGATATGGCGCATGCGCCCGCTTGTGCCTTCAGCAGAAGCAAGCTTCTGTTTCCGGGCTGTTTTTAGGAAAACAGCTCCAAAACGCTGACACATGCGTACGCGTTCACCATGCCAAGGTCAGTCACGATCCATCATGTTAGAAAAAGGGAAAAGCTCCAAACAGCTTCCTTGGTTAATGGCGAGACGCGGAAATTCATCACAGCTGCAAAAAAATCATTTCCGGAAAAATGGTTGAAAACATTACCAGATTCTTCTCGTATCTCTTTTAATGCAACTACAACTTCTCCAACGTTGCTTCCCCTGCATCCTGCGTTTTAGCCCAAATCAAGGTCAAGCTTCAATCCTTCAGAGTACATAGCGCAAGTTCTACAAATTGCCTTGGCGTTATTAAACCATAATCATAAATACCATCACATAAATGGTTTTTAATCAATGCGTTCTAATAATCTACCCAAACTCAACTTCAACTACCTTTTTCACCCCCCTGCGTGGTGCCTCTTCCCTCTTTGTGGAGGTTGCCAGCACAAACTGCCCCCGTTGCTAAAATTTTGATCATTTAGTAATAGGTGAATTACCCTATAAATTGAAGCTGTTTAGAGTTTAATAACTTCCAAAGAATTAGGGAGGTAAAAGTGTTTGCGACAACATTTCTCACCAAGCCCTAACTCAATGGAAGCGA
>NZ_JACJIQ010000028.1:0-41981 GCF_014138425.1 Rufibacter ruber | reverse complement strand
TTACAAGGGCCTTATTGTATAATAAATCTTGTTCCTTCCTTTCTTCTCTTTTATACAAGTTAATTAGTTTTTACAAACATAGGATTGTATAAACGTCAGCATCGGCCGACGGCCATCGTCGCCGCTTACACGAGACCGTTACATGCAATTATAATTATGAAGAACTTCGCAATCTTACTTGTCATATTATGCTCATGTGTTACTAAAGAAAATGTTAGAACAGAGAGACAAGATTTCGGTTCATTCTCCATTGAATTACCATCTGATTGGAGAGTAAATGATGTACAAGGGATTGACTCCCAGGTTAAGGAAATAGTTACAAGTAAAGGAGATACCATTCACTTCGATTATGGAGTATATTCAAGCTCTTTGGAAGAAGCAAGTGTAAAGATCTATCCAAGCAGTATGATTTCATGGTTTTTAGAGAATAAATATGATACTACAGGGAGAGTATTTATTAATAAGGAGAATATAGAAGAGGCTGACAGGGAGAAATACAGAAAATGGAAGAATTCATTTGAAATGATAGATGGCTATCAAGCTAAAATAGTAGAACCTAAAGTAATTGGTGACGGACTTACAGGTGTCTACTTTGACAGCTTAGGTGTGGGGCCTATGGGAAAGCTTATGTTACAGATTTCTGGTTTCAACTTATCACCTAAGGGTAACGAGCTATTTCTAAAATCAATAAGGACAATAAGAATTAAGAAAAAATAAAAGCATGTAACATTGTGCAAATATAATGCCTCGGCCGACGGCCTCGCACGCTGTTTGCACGAGGCCGTTGGCAAAAATTTAAAGAATGATAAAATCTAAGCTTACTTTTATTCTACTTCCTTTACTTGTGGTTTTTACTATCTGTTCGGGAGTAATACTTTATATAGTCTATATCATAATAATTAATAATCTCGATAATATTACTGACATTGACATAATTGCAGGAATCCTTTTCCTTTCGTGGATTTCCATTTTTCCTTTAGTCTTGTTCATGTCACTATTAAGGGATTTTAAGTTCCACTCGGACAAGCTTGAAGTTGTATATTTATATGGACTTATAAACCGATTTTACGATTACAAGGATTTGAAGATTTCTGATTATGTATGGTCGACAGGTGGAATTCTTATACAATTGCCCGACGGTGACCAGATGACACTAGGAGAAAAGCAGTATAAAAACTATAATCAGGTAAAAAAAGCTCTTGAGAAAAACATTCCTAAAGGTGTAATAAAAGTAAAGCTTACTAATAAATTTTCTCGGACTATGATTGTATTAGGAACATTTATAGTAATTGCCTTTGCTGCAACCTTAATGCTTAAATAAAAAAACTTTTGCCAACATTGTGTAAAAATCATGCTACGGCCGACGGCCTAGCACACTTTTTACACGAGACCGTTAGCTGATTATTATATTTTATGTTGCCATAACTGTTTTTGGTCATAATTCATTATTTTGCCTACTTAAATCCCATTCAGCCTAAGTTTTAGAATAGAACCTAAGAGAATGGGTGAGAGGATGGTTAGTATCTTTAAAGAGCTAAAAACAAGCCCCGACCCGCTAAGTGTAATTGAGTTTTTACAAGTAGAATTGATATGCAGAAGAATACGTACAAAGAGTTGACAGATGAGAAACTGCTGAAGAGGAGTGAACTCATGAAGGGTGTTTCTATTGGCTTCGGGGTTGTTTATTTACTTGCCATTGCGGCGGTAACCTATCTTTTTTTGACCAAGGGCTCCGGACGCATGTCTATGGCTGTTTTCATTCCTATTTTGATGATGCCCGTGGCGTTTATGCCTTTGTTGATCAACTGGAGCCTGTTAAACAAAGAAATCAAAGCCAGAAGCCTCTAAGGTCTTATGAGTGTTATGCTGCTGAACTGTAAGAACTGTGAGCAAACCCTCGCCGGGAATTTCTGTGCGGTTTGCGGGCAGAAAAAGTACAAGAGAATTGACCGGCACTACCTCTGGGAAGAGTTTCAGTACACGGTGCTACATACCAACAAGGGTCTGCTATATTCTATAAAGAGCGTCCTCAGAAATCCGGGTAAAACCGCTAAAGAATACATAGACGGGCACCGGGTAAACCATTACAAACCTATCCTGCTGGTGTTTGTTCTGAGCGGTATTGCTACGTTTCTTTCTTTTAAGGTGCTGAACTTGAAAGAGGTAATGGCCGTATACTTTGCCCAGCAGAACGTTGACGCAGGGCTGGTTGGGACTATCCTCTCGTTCATGTCAAGCTACAGCTCCATGCTCATGCTGCTGTACGTTCCGCTTTTCGCGCTCACCACTAAGATCGCTTTCAGGAAATGGGGGCATAACTACTATGAGCATGTAGTCATGAACGCCTATATCCTGTCTTTCTACACCTTGGTGAGCATCATCTTTGCGTACCCCATCATGTTCATTTTCAGGCATTCGCCTGAAGATTTTTATACGGTCACCCAAATCTCCATCTTGGCGGTGCCTGTTATCCTGGTGTTCTTCTTTAAAGAAGTCTACCAAGGCAAACCCTTGAAATCTATTGTGCTGAGGGTAATTGGCGTAATGTGTTTGGCCTTACTGGGGTATATTTTGTTTATTATAGTTGCTGGAATCATTGGTTTTGCCATTGCTATGCTGAAAGGGCCAGAGGCTCTGGAAATGTTAAAGACTAAATAAGCGGCACATCTTTCGTTTTCGGCCTGATTTTCTGAAAATAGCCCTAAAATGGAAACACCTATGCACAGAAAGCGGGTGGCTTTGCTAAGCTGACCGCTTTCTGTTTTTAGAAGAAAGTGCGTTTTCGGGCTGTTTTAGCCAAAGTAGGCCAAAAACATAAGGGAAATTTTTGACTAAAGCTGGGGACAAGGCTGAGTTCAGAAATACGGCCAGCCGCAAATGTTAAAATCCCGCTATTCCCATAAAAAGTCCTTACCTTCACTTCTCCCAAACACACACACCTACAACAAACTTAATTTTTTATGAGGAAGCAGTTCTTGGCCAGCAATTTCTCTGGCTGGAAGAAACCCGTGCTGCTGCTTTGCACCCTGGGCCTGTTCACTGAGCCGTCTTTGGCTCAGAATGCACCCGCCCCGGCCAAAAAAGACAGCCCCAGGAAAGAAGAGAAAAAAGACCTGCCGCTGGAGGCGGGCAGAACCATTGACCTTAAAACCAATGAAGGGTCCTGGTTGGCGCTGGACGTGCACCCAGACGGCAGTAAATTGATCTTCAGTATGCTGGGAGACCTGTACCTGCTGCCCATGGGCGGCGGCAAGGCCGAACAACTCACCGAGGGCATGGCCTTAGATGTGCAGCCCCGCTTCAGCCCAGACGGAAAGTCTATTGTATTCCTCTCTGACCGTGACGGCAATGACAACGTCTGGATCATGGAGCTTGCCACCAAAAAGACCCGCCAGATCAGCAAGAGCAAGAATGAGAACTTTCAGGCCGCCGAGTGGACTCCAGACGGTGAATACCTGGTGGTTTCCCAAGGCCGCAGAAACCTGAAGCTGCACCTCTACCACAAAGACAGCGGCGGCGGTACGCAACTCATCAAGACGCCTGAAACGTTGAAAACGGTAGAACCGGCCTTTGGCAAAGACAGCCGTTACATCTGGTACGCCCGCCGCACCGGTGCCTGGAACTACAACGCGCAGCTGCCGCAGTACCAACTGGCCACTTTTGACCGCGAAACCGGTGAAACCGATACCCGCACCTCGCGCTACGGCTCGGCATTTTCTCCTACGTTGTCGCCAGACGGTACTATGCTGGTGTATGGAACCCGTTATAATAACCAGACCGGCCTCATTGTGCAGAACCTGAAATCGGGTGATGAGAAGTGGCTGGCCTACCCGGTGCAGCGCGACGAGCAGGAATCCATCGCGCCGCTGGGCGTGTTACCAGCCATGTCGTTCACGCCCGACAGCAAGGAACTGGTAGCGTCTTACGGCGGAAAAATCTACCGCATTCCGGTGAGCGGCGGTGCGGCCAAGGAGATTCCGTTTGAGGTGGAGACCAAAATCGCCATCGGCCCGAAGGTGGAGTTCAAATACCCCATCTCTGATGACAAAACCATGAAGGTGACCCAAATCCGCGACGCAGCCATGTCACCAGACGGCAAACGGCTGGCCTTCACCGCCCTGGACCGCCTGTACATCACCGAGTACCCGAACGGTACGCCCAAGCGTGTCACCACCAATGACTTCACCGAGGCGCAACCCGCCTGGTCGCCAGACGGCAAGGAACTGGTGTTTGTGACGTGGCACGAGAAAACCGGAGGTGCTATCTACAAAGTGTCGGCCACCGGCAAAGGCAAACCCGTGAAGCTCACGCAGGAGAACTCGGTTTTCCAGGAGCCGGTGTGGTCGCCTAAAGGTGATAGAATTGTGTTCATCAAAGGCTCGGCGCAGACCTACCGTGAATCGGCGGGGCCGGGGGCGTTTGACTCGCGCCAGACCATCAACTGGATTTCCGCCAAAGGCGGACCCAGCACGTTTGTGACCAAAGCCAACCTGGGCGCAAACCCGCACTTTGTACAGGGCGATGACCGCATTTACCTGTACAGCTCAGCAGACGGCCTGATTTCCATCAGATGGGACGGCACCGACAAGCGCCCATACGTGAAAGTGAAAGGCATCACCACCTTTGGGTCTTACGCCGACATGCTGGAGGAGGAAATGAGCCATAACCACCACCTGAACGAGCGCGAACCGCAGCAACAGGCCTCTACCGCCACCACCGTCATCAAATCGCCTAAAGGCGACAAAGCGCTGGCCTTGATTAACAATGAGATTTACGTGGTGACCATTCCGTTTGTGGGCGGCGAAACGCCTACCATCTCAGTGGCAGACGTGGCCAGCTCCCAATTCCCCAGCTGGAAACTCACTGACATTGGCGGCCAATTTCCCAGCTGGTCGGCCGACGGTAAATCTGTGTACTGGTCTATCGGTAACGCTTTCTTCGCCTATAATTTAGACGCCGCCTTCGCCAAAAAACGCGAAATGGAGGCCGCTGAGGAGAAAAAGAAAGAAGCCAAACCTGACACCGAGGCCAAGAAAGACAGCACCGGCGCCAAAGAGGCCGTGAAGATTGAAGGTTATAAACCCATTGAAACCAGAATCGCCATCACCGTTCCACGTGACATTCCAACCGGGAATATTTTGTTGCAAGGTGCCCGCATCATCACCATGAACGGCGATGAAGTGATTGAAAACGGCGACATCCTGATTGAGAACAACCGCATCAAGGCGGTGGGTAAAACGGGTACGTTAACCGCAGGCAATGCCACCGTGGTAGACGTGAAGGGCAAAACCATTACGCCCGGCTTTGTAGATACCCACGCACACATGTGGCCGCGCTGGGGTGTGCACTCCAACCAAGTCTGGATTTACGCCGCCAACCTGGCCTACGGCGTGACCACCACCCGTGACCCGCAAACCGCCACTACTGATGTTCTCACCTACTCAGACATGGTGGAAACCGGCAAGATGATTGGTCCGCGCGTGTACTCCACTGGTCCGGGTGTGGGTTACTGGTCTTATAACCTCAAGAGCCTGGACCACGCCAAAAGCGTACTCAAACAATATTCAGAGTACTACAACACCAAGACCATCAAAATGTACCTGGTGGGCAACCGCCAGCACCGCCAATGGATTATCATGGCCGCCAAAGAGCAAGGCCTGATGCCTACCACCGAGGGCGGTCTGGACTTTAAACTGAACCTCACTGAAGTACTGGACGGTTACCCGGGCCACGAGCATTCGTACCCTGTTTTCCCGCTGTACAAAGATGTGCTGGAGTTTGTGTCACAGTCGCAGATTGCCTACACGCCTACCTTGCTGGTGTCTTATGGCGGCCCGTGGGCCGAAAACTATTACTACGCCACCGAAGACCTGGTGAACGACAAAAAGCTCAACTACTTCACCCCAAAAGTGGAGCTGGACGAGAAGTCGCGCCGCAGAAGCGGTTGGTTTATGAAAGAGGAGCACGTGTTTGACAAGCACGCCCAGTTTGTAGACCGCCTGGTAAAAGCCGGAGGTCTGGCCGGCGTAGGTTCGCACGGACAGTTGCAGGGCTTGGGCTACCACTGGGAGCTTTGGTCTATGCAGTCTGGCGGCATGAGCAACCTGAACGCCTTGAAAACCGCTACCATTCTGGGGGCCAAGTCGTTGGGCTTAGACGGTGACCTGGGCTCCATCCAGAACGGCAAACTGGCCGACCTGGTGATTATGGACCAGAACCCGCTGGAGAACATCCGGAACACCAACACCATCCAATACGTGATGCGGAACGGCCGTCTGTATGATGCCAACACCTTAGATGAATTGGCCCCAACCAAAAAGAAAGCCCCAGACTTTGACTGGCACAGCGCTATGCCCGTAGGCGTACCGGGTATTCAGGAATAATTCTTTCCTGCTGCTATTGAAAAGCCTCACCTGCCTTGGCAGGTGAGGCTTTTTCCGTTTTCGGGCTGTTTTCCGGAAAACAGCCCGAAAACGGAAAAGCAGTATTCCCTCTCCCTTGGGGAGAGGGCTAAGGTGAGGGGCAACGGTAGCTACAGAAGTTAGCACAGACGCTCGCAGGTCTAAAGACGCAACGGGGGCTTTGGAGAATTGCTGATTAGGTATTGTTGATTTTTAAGAATGATGCGCTGGCGCGAGCTTGCAGCTCGTGACCACCCGTGCAGTTCGTCTCCAGATTCATCGGGAAAGGTTCAGCAATGCGTAACCCCTACCCCTCCAAGGGGGGTACCGGGAATACGGGCGGCCCTATGCCGTATCATCAATGCGTGGATCTGGAGGTGTCAACATCCCCCTTCGCCCCTTCAAACGGGAGTATCTGCCGGAGTTGTAAGTCACGGGAGTAACTTCCGCGCCCTAGTAGGCTCCGGAGGCAAAGTTTGGGTGGTGGGATGCAAAGCGTATACATCTTTCTAGATTTTCCGTTTTTGGGCTGTTTTTCAGAAAACAGGCCCAAAACGGAAAATTGCGGTGATTGACCCAAACAGAATTTGGTCAAGGCATCAGAATTTCTAATCTTTAGCTGCCCGGCAGGCGAGTACGCCAGGGCGCATGAAAACCTTCAACAACTGAACAAACCCCTGCACCGCTATGAACAACCCCATCTGGATTATGACCTCAGCCTTTGACCAGCTCACGTTAGACCAAGTTATGGAGAAAGCCAAGGACGTAGGCGTGCAGGGGCTGGACGTGTGCGTGTTCCGGAAAGATGGGACGCGGGATGATTTCGTGGCCACGCATTTGAACTATGAAAATTTCGGCTGCGCCGATGCCCAGGCCCTACTTGAGAAGTTCAACCAACACCAACTGCGGCTGTCATTGGGCGCGTTTGATAACCTCATTGGCGGCGACCCGGCGCAGCGCGTGAAAAACCAAAACCACCTGCTGCGCCTCATACGCATGGCGCACCTCCTGGGCGGCGACAGCAATGACGTGAAAGTGGGCACCTTTGTGGGCTACAACCACGAGCTGGGTAACCAGGAAAACGGCTTCCAGAAGAACTTAGACGAGTACGCCCGCATTTTCACGCCTATTATTAAATACGCCGAGGACCTGGGCGTAACGGTGCTCTATGAAAACTGCCCCATGGAAGGCTGGCGACAGGCGGGCTACAGCAGCACGTTCAACAACCTCACCGGCGTACTGGCCGCCCGCAAGCTCATGTATGAACTTATTCCCAGTTCCGCCCACGGCGAAATCTATGACCCGTCACATGACATCTGGCAGCACCTAGACCCCAGCGAGGTGATTAGGAATACAGATATGGCCCGCCTGCACCGCATTCACGTGAAGGGTACCCGCAACGTGGGCAGCGTGTACTGGGGCAATCTGTACCCTAAAATGCAGGTAGACGCTGACCTGGCCCAGCGCGCCGGGGTGCCCACCGCCCAGACTGAGTGGGACCGCCACAACTATGAGGCCACCTTGCCGGGTTTCGGGGGGAGTGACCACGTAGACTGGCGCGGTTTTGTGAACACCCTGAAAGAAAAAGGCTTTTCCGGTCCGTTTGAAATAGAGAACGAAGCCGCGCTGTCTAAGGGCACCGGTAACATGGGCGCTATCCTGCAGGGCTTCAAAGCGGCCACCCTCAGCCTGGCCCCGCTGCTCTGGGAACTGACCGAGAACGGCTACCAATACCCAGCCAGCGGTTTCCGGGAACTCAAAGCCGGACCCGCCCAAGATATTCCGGTGGTTACCATGCAGGAGCTGGGCGTAAAAGCATAGCCAGTACCAGTAAAAAAACCTTTCCCCGTAGCTGTTCCTGTTTTGGGCCTGTTTTTCAGAAAACAGGCCCAAAACAGGAAATTTTGTGCGCTGCCTGCACTGAGGAGCCCCTTTGTTCTTTCTGGTTGCTGCCCAGGTGAGATGAGACAGAGGCCCTGTAGCAGCTGCCAAACAGGTTTCTCCCTTTGTTTTCCCTGGAAAGTTTGCAATTCATATTTTTAAAATTTATTATTAAACAGCTTTTCCATTGCCATCTTTTCAACAACGGTTCCTTCTGTTGCTTGATCGTTGAGTTTGCAATAATATGTTTACCAAAAAGTGTCTGAATACTTAACCTTATAAAGTAAGAATATACCTGCGTATGGCCGATAATCATTACGATGCAATTGTCATTGGTTCCGGGATCTCAGGCGGCTGGGCTGCCAAAGAATTAACAGAAAAAGGGCTGAAGACCATCATGCTGGAGCGTGGCAGAAACATAGAGCACGTGAAAGACTATGTGAATGCCAACAAAGCGCCCTGGGAATATCCGCACCGGGGCGGGAGAACGCAGGAGATGATTGAGAACTACCCGGTGCTCAAACGGGACTACCCCCTGCAGGAAACCAACCTGGACTACTGGGTCAACGAGAAGGAAAGCCCCTACACAGAGACCAAACGGTTTGACTGGTACCGCGGCTACCACGTGGGCGGCCGTTCCCTCATGTGGGGCCGCCAGAGCTACCGCCTCTCAGACCTGGACTTTGAGGCCAACGCCAAAGACGGCATTGCCGTTGACTGGCCCATCCGGTACAAAGACCTGGCCCCGTGGTACAGCTACGTAGAGAAGTTCGCCGGTATCTCCGGGAACAAAGACAACATTCCGCACCTGCCAGACGGTGACTTCATGCCGCCCATGGACATGAACTGCGTAGAGAAAGACGTGGCCGCCCGCCTCAAAAGCCATTACAAAGGCAACCGGCACATGATCATTGGGCGTACGGCCAACCTCACCGCCCCCCATAATAACAGAGTGAACTGCCAGTACCGCAGCAAGTGCTGGCTGGGCTGTCCGTTTGGGGCGTACTTCAGTACCCAGTCGGCCACGCTGCCGGCGGCCATGGCTACCGGCAACCTTACGTTGCGGCCGTTCTCTATTGTCACCAAAATCCTGTATGACAAAGACACCAGAAAAGCCACAGGGGTAGAGGTGCTGGACGCAGAGACAAACCAAACCTATGAGTACTTCGCCAAGGTGGTGTTCCTGAACGCCTCCACGCTTAACTCCACCTGGGTCTTGATGAACTCAGCCACTGACGTGTGGGAAGGCGGCCTGGGCAGCAGCTCAGGCGTGTTGGGGCACAACCTCATGGACCACCACTTCAGAACCGGCGCCCGGGGCGAAGTAGAAGGGTATGAAGACAAGTACTATTTCGGCCGCAGGCCGAACGGGATCTATATTCCCCGGTTCAGGAACCTGAACGGCGAGAAGCGCGACTACATCAGGGGATTCGGGTACCAGGGCAGCGCCAGCCGCAGCAACTGGGGCCGCGAGATTGCCGAGATGAGCATTGGCGCTGACCTGAAAGAGGCGCTTAGCGAGCCGGGCCAGTGGACCATGGGCATTAACGGTTTTGGCGAGACCCTGCCGTACCATGAGAATTTTGTGCGGCTAGACAAGAACAAGAAAGACAAGTGGGGGCTGCCCGTGCTGGACATCAGCTGCGAGATCAAAGAGAACGAGCACAAGATGCGCAAAGACATGGCCGAAGACGCCAAGGAGATGCTGGAGATTGCCGGGCTCAAAAACGTAAAAACCTTTGATGCCGGGTACGCCATGGGGCAGGGAATTCATGAGATGGGCACCGCGCGCATGGGCCGTGACCCTAAAACCTCAGTCCTGAACCAGCACAACCAGGTCTGGGATGCGCCCAACGTGTACGTGACAGACGGGGCGGCCATGACCTCAGCGGGTTGCCAGAACCCATCCCTCACCTACATGGCCCTCACAGCCCGCGCGGTAGACCACGCCGTGGGCGAACTTAAAAGAATGAACCTTTAATTTCCCCTGCAAGCACGTATCCCTAACCCTATCCCCATGGCCGAAGAAGAAAAAGAAAAGCTTCCGCAAGACAGCACCAGAAGAAAGTTCCTGAAAGCCGGTGCCCTGGCGGCGGCAGGTTTTATGATTGTGCCCCGCCATGTGCTGGGCGGCAAAGGTTTTCTGGCCCCCAGTGACCGCCTCATCATTGCCGGCGTAGGCATTGGCGGCAAAGGTGAAAGTGACATCAAGAGTTTCTATGAGAGCGGCAAAGCTGATATTGGGTTTCTCTGTGATGTGCATGACAGCCGCGGGGCCGTTACCCGCGAGCGGTTCCCCAAAGCCAAGTACTACAGAGACTGGCGTGAACTGTTTGACAAGGAACACAAGAACTTTGATGCGGTCTCGGTTTCAACGCCAGACCACAACCACGCGGTGACCACCCTGGCGGCCATGCAGCTGGGCAAGCACGTGTACGTGCAGAAACCGCTCACCCATGATATTTATGAGGCACGGGTGCTCACAGACGCCGCCAAACGCTATAAAGTAGTGACCCAGATGGGCAACCAGGGCGCCTCCGGCGATGGGGTGCGCCAATTGCGGGAGTGGTATGATGCCGGCATCATTGGAGACGTGCACACCATCTATTCCTGGACCAACCGGCCTGTCTGGCCACAGGGCATTCCGTGGTCAACAAACAAAGCAGAGGTTCCCAAAGACCTGGACTGGGATCTCTGGCTGGGTACTGCCCCGTACAAAGAATACGTGAACAAGCTGGTGCCCTTTAACTGGCGCGGCTGGTGGGACTACGGTACCGGTGCCCTGGGTGACATGGGGTGCCACCTGCTGGAGGCGCCATTCAGCGTGCTGAACCTGAAATACGCCACAGATGTGCAGGCCAGCGTAGGCAGCGTGTACGTAGATGAGTTCAAGCGCGGCTATTTCCCGGAGAGCTGCCCGCCCTCCAGCCACGTGACCCTGAACTTCCCTAAAACGAACAAAACCAAAGGCCCCGTGACCGTGCACTGGATGGATGGCGGCATTCAGCCCGTGCGCCCAGATGAACTGGGCCCAAATGAACTGTTTGGCGACGGCGGCAACGGGACCCTCTTTGTGGGCACCAAAGGCAAGATGATGTGCAGCACCTACGGCAAGAATCCGCGCCTGCTGCCCACCTCCCGCACAGAGCAGGTGAAAGTAAAGCAGACGCTGGCCCGGGTTCCCGGCAGTGACGCCGGGCATTACGCCCAGTGGGTGGAAGCCTGTATTGCCGGTTATGGAAAGAAAGAAGTAAGCTCCCCGTTTGAAATTGCCGGTCCGCTGACAGAGGCGTTGCTCATGGCCAACCTGGCCATCAGGGGCTATGACATCCAGAAACCCAAGGCAGACGGCAAAGGGTTTGACTACCCGGGCCGCAACATCAAACTGGTGTGGGACAACGCCAACATGCGCGTGACCAACTTTGAAGACGTGAACCAGTTTGTGAAGCGCGAGTACCGCCAGGGCTGGTCCCTGAAAGCGTAACCGGTGAAGCACATGGGCGTTTCTGGCCTGTTTTCCAGATTTCAAGGCTAAAACAGAAGCAAATCTGGCAAGAAATGAATCTATGACCGCAGTGCATAACTAGAACTAGTATGAATAGACGTGAAGCAATTGCCGCCGTAGGCTGGCTCATGGGGGGCACCATCCTGGGGGCAGACCTGATTGTGGCCTGTACCTCCAAGGCCCCCAAAGTCAACGGGCTGTTTGACCAGGACCAGGTGGCCTATTTAGACGAAGTGGGCGAAACCATTCTCCCTACCACCAGCACGCCCGGGGCCAAAGCCGCTCAGGTAGGCAGTTTCATGGCCGTCATGGTGCAGGACTGCTATAAAAAAGAAGACCAGCAGGTGTTCCTGAAAGGCCTTCAGCAGTTGGAGGAAGCCAGCAAGAAGAAGTTGAACAAAGGGTTCCTGAAAGCCACCCCGCAGGAGCGCACCGCCCTGCTGACCCAGCTGGACGCCGAGCAGAAGGAGCACCAGAAAAACAAAAAGGAAGAGGAGCCCAACCACTACTTCAGAATGATGAAAGAGCTCACGCTGCTGGGGTACTTCACGTCTGAGGTGGGCGCTACCAAAGCGCTCAGGTATCTGCCCGTTCCCGGCCGCTATGACGGCTGCATGCCTTATAAAAAAGGCGACAGGGCGTGGGCGATCTGATTTCTGTTTTGGGCCTGTTTTCCAGAAAACAGGCCCAAAACAGAAACTTTAAAAGTGAACAAACAAAAAAGGCAGGCACACGTCATTGCCCTTTGGGGAGGGGTGGGTTTGGCTTTCCACAGATAGTAGAGTACGCATGAAAAGAAAACTAAGAATGGGCATGATTGGCGGTGGCAAAGGCGCCTTCATTGGAGCCATTCATAGAATAGCGGCCACCATGGACGGCGCCATTGAGCTGGTCTGCGGTGCCCTCAGCACCAGTCCAGACAATGCCCGGGAAAGCGGCCGAGACCTCTTTCTGCCCCAAGACCGCATCTATACCAGTTACGGGGAGATGCTGGAGAAGGAGAGCGCCCTGCCCCAGGACCAGCGCATGGACTTTGTGAGCATTGTCACGCCCAACCACGCCCACCTTGATCCCGCGCTCAAAGCCCTGGACAAAGGCTTTCACGTGGTGATAGAGAAACCCATGACCCTTACCCTGGAAGAGGCCAGGCAGCTGCAGCAGAAGGTGGAGCAGACCGGTCTGCTGCTGTTACTCACCCACACCTACGCCGGTTACCCCATGGTGAAGCAGGCGCGGCAGATGGTGCAGGCCGGTGAACTGGGCAAGATCAGAAAAGTGCTGGTAGAATACACCCAGGGCTGGCTCAGCCGTCTTTCAGAAAAAGAGGGCAACGCACAGGCCGCCTGGCGCACAGATCCGGCCAAATCTGGCAAGAGCGGCTGCATGGGCGATATTGGCACCCACGCCGCCCATTTGGCCGAGTACATTTCCGGCCAGAGAATTCAGCAGGTGTGCGCCCAGCTGAACACCGTGGTAGAAGGCCGCGCGCTGGATGATGACGGGCACGTGCTGCTTCGGTTCACTGAGGGCGCTACCGGGGTGCTCACCGCCAGCCAGGTCATGGCCGGTGAGGAGAACGGCCTCAAGATCAGAGTCTACGGCGAAGACGGCGGGCTGGAGTGGGCCCAGCAGGAACCCAACACCCTGCTGGTGAAATGGCTGGACAAACCCACGCAAATTTACCGGACCGGCACCGGCGGCCTGTCTTCCTTCGCGCAGCACAACACCCGCACGCCCGGCGGCCACCCAGAGGGATACATTGAAGCCTTTGCCAACCTGTACCGCAACTTCGCGCTCACGCTCTCAGCCCGCATAGAGGGCACCACGCCTTCGGCGGAAGCCATGGATTTCCCCTCTGTAGAAGACGGGGTGCGCGGCATGGCCTTTATTGAGACGGTGGTGGCCAGCAGCGGCAGCTCAGAGAAGTGGACAGATTTTGTGGTGTAGCCACGGCTGGGCATCACCACCAGAAGTGGTTTCTGTTTTGGGCCTGTTTTCCAGAAAACAGGCCCAAAACAGAAACTTGTATTTGAACAGATTGTAAAACAGAAAACAGATTTTTAGAAGGTGGGGCTTTCAACTTACCCACTGCCTGCGCCTTCAGTCATTTCTTTTACCCCTTATGAAAAAACTAGTCCTCCTTTTTGCCTGCTGCGCGCTGTTTGCCGCCTGTGACAGTAAATCATCAACAGAAAACGCAGAGAACTCTGAAATCAACGGGGGTGATGCCGCAGATTTAAGCGCGGCCACCCGCCAACCCTCAGACGTTGACACCAACGCCATGAACATTGGCACTGACCGCTCAGACGGGGGCGGCGGCACGGCCCTGCCAGACGCAGAGAAAGGCGCCAAGCTGATTGCACAGTCAGACTGTACCGCCTGCCACAGAAACGACCAGAAACTGGTGGGCCCCGCCTATGAGGAGGTGGCCCAGAAGTATGAGGCCAATGAGAAGAACATTGACTATCTGGCGGGTAAAATCATTGAGGGCGGCAAAGGGGTTTGGGGCGAAGTGCCTATGACGCCGCACCCGGGCGTGAGCGAAGCAGATGCCAAAGCCATGGCGCAATATGTCCTTTCCCTTAAAAAATAAATGCTCTATGCAACTGCGCAAACTTCTCCCGTTTTTATCACTGGCGGTGCTGGGCGCCTGCCAATCCTCTCAAAATACGTCTATGCCTACCGCGCAAAACAGTGCCAAAGGTGGCTGGCAGCCGCTGTTTGACGGCAAAACCACCAACGGCTGGCACAGCTACGGCAAGGCTACCATTGGCAAAGCCTGGAAAGTAGAAGACGGGGCCCTGCACCTGGATGCCGCCGCCAAGAAAGACTGGCAGACCGCTGAGGGCGGCGACATTGTCTCTGAGCAGAGCTTTGACAACTTCCACCTCAAAATGGACTGGAAGATTGCCCCTAAGGGAAACAGCGGGATCATCCTCTTTGTGCAGGACGACCCCGCCAAGTACAAATACGTGTGGCACACGGGCCCTGAAATCCAGGTGCTGGACAATGACGGCCACCCAGATGCCAAAATCCACAAGCACCGCGCCGGTGACCTCTATGACCTCATTGCCAGCAGCCCTGAGACCGTAAAGCCTGCCGGCGAATGGAACCACGTGGAGATCATTAGCCAGAACAACCAGCTCAAAGTCCTGCAAAACGGCCAGCAGGTGCTTTCAACCACTATGTGGGATGACAACTGGCGCAGCATGATTGCCGGCAGCAAGTTTGCCAAGATGGAAGGTTTTGGCGCTTTCAAGTCTGGCAAGATTGCCCTGCAAGACCACGGTGATGATGTCTGGTTCAAGAACATCATGATCAAGCGGCTGTAGCGGGCGGTAGTGCGTTTTGGGCCTGTTTTACTGAAAACAGGCCCAAAACGCACTACCTGAAAAAGAGGCGCAGAAGTCACTTCTGCGCCCTAGAGGCTTTTAGTGAGGAGTGCTCGCTTAATGAGCTGACTCCCAGCTGTTCTGGATTCCTGATGCCCCTGGCACGTCAGTTCTGAAACTGCAGGCAAGGGCATTCGGAGTTCCCCTGCAGGCTACTTCCATAGATGGAGATAGGCGAGAATGCTCCTGAAAAGCCTATTCCTGTTTTGGGCCTGTTTTGGGAAAAACAGGCCCAAAACAGGAATAACCAACAACGAGAGACCAATATTGAACCACTAACAAACAAATCATGCATTCAATTACCCGCATCAAATTATCAATCATGATGTTTCTGGAGTTCTTTATCTGGGGCGCATGGTTTGTCACGCTGGGCACCTTTCTGGGCAACAACCTGAAGGCGTCTGATCTGGAGTCAGCGAGCGTGTTTTCTACGCAGTCTTTTGGGGCCATCATTGCGCCGTTCATCATTGGGATGATTGCTGACAAATACTTCAACGCAGAACGCATTCTGGGTATTCTGCACCTGGTGGGCGCGGTCTTGATGTACCAGATGTACCAGTCAACAGAAGTGGGCACGTTCTACCCGTATGTGTTTGCCTACATGGTGGCGTACATGCCCACGCTGGCGCTGGTGAACTCAGTGTCATTCAGGCAGATGAAGAACCCGGAGAAGGAGTTCTCCACCATCAGGGTGTGGGGCACCCTGGGGTGGATTGCCGCCGGGCTTTCCATCAGCTATATCTTCCACTGGGATTCGGCCGAAGGCATTGGCCAGGGACTGCTGCGCAACACGTTCCTGATGGCGGGCGTTGCGTCTGCCATCCTGGGGGTTTACAGCTTCCTGCTCCCCAAGACGCCGCCGGTGAAAAGTGAAGGCAGCAGCTCTGTTTCTGAGATCCTGGGGCTAGACGCCATCAAGCTTTTAAAGAGCAGAGACTTCTTGATCTTCTTCCTGGCCTCAGTGCTGATCTGTATTCCGCTAGCGTTCTACTACCAGAACGCCAACCCGTTCCTCACTGATGTGGGGCTGGAGAACCCCACGGGCAAAATGACCATTGGGCAGATCTCTGAGGTGTTGTTCCTGCTGCTGCTGCCGGTGTTTTTCTCCAAATACGGCTTTAAAAAAACCATCTTGGTGGGCATGGTGGCGTGGGCGGTGCGGTATGTGCTGTTCGCTTACGGCAACGCCGGCGAGCTGTCGTTTATGCTCATCATTGGTATTGCGCTGCACGGCATCTGCTATGACTTCTTCTTTGTGTCTGGCCAGATATACACAGATGCCAGAGCCGGTGAGAAGTATAAAAGTTCGGCGCAGGGCCTGGTAACGCTGGCCACGTATGGCGTGGGCATGTTGATCGGGTTCTGGGTGGCCGGTTACATTGGGGAGTACTACCGGGGCGCTGGCGCGGAAAACCTGTGGCAGAGCATCTGGCTGGTACCGGCGGGCATAGCCGCGGTGGTGGCCCTGCTGTTCCTGCTGCTGTTCAGAGACCAGAAAACCCCTAAAGCAGAAGTGCCGGCCTTTGAACCGGAAACCGACAGATCTCCCGCCGTGACCAGCCTGCCTTAACCCCCATTGCCCTATGATGGATTCAACCAACCAAAGAAGAACCGCCCTCAAAGGCATGCTGGCCGGGGCGGCCGTGCTTACCGCCACCGGCAGCGTCTCCTGCTTTGCGGCAGATGAAAAGAAAACAACCTACGCTTTGAAAGGAAACATCAACCATTCTGTGTGCCGCTGGTGCTTTAACAACCTCTCTGTAGAGGAACTGTGTAAAGAGGCCAGGGCAATGGGGCTGGTGGGCATTGACCTGGTGGGGCCCAAAGACTGGCCGGTGCTCAAGAAGTACGGCCTGGCGTCTACCATGTGCAACGGAGCCGAGATCAGCCTCACAGAGGGCTGGAACCACCCGCAGTACCACGCCACCCTCCTGAAAAACTATTCAGACATGATCCCGCAGGTGGCCAAGGCGGGTTATAAGAACCTGATCTGCTTTAGCGGAAACCGCATGGGGCTGGATGATGAGACCGGTCTGAAGAACTGCACAGAGGGGCTGAAAAAACTGCTTCCGCTCGCCGAGAAGCACAAGGTGGTGCTGGTCATGGAGCTGCTCAACAGCAAAGTGAACCACCCAGACTACCAGTGCGACCGCACCGCCTGGGGCGTAGAACTGGCCAAACGGCTGGGCTCAGAGAACTTCAAGCTGCTCTATGACATCTACCACATGCAGGTAGACGAGGGCAACGTGATCCAGACCATCAGGGACAACCACCAGTACATTGGCCACTACCACACCGCCGGCGTACCCGGCAGGCATGAGATTGATGACTCACAGGAACTGAACTACCCGGCTATCATGCGGGCCATCAAAGACACCGGCTTTAAAGGCTATGTGGCGCAGGAGTTCATACCCACCGCCAAAGACAAGCTGGCCTCCCTTAGGCAGGCGGTCCAGATCTGTGACGTCTAAGCCCGTGGGGCAGGGCGGCACCCGTTTCTGTTTTAGGGCTGTTTTGGCCAAAACAGCCCCAAAACAGGAAAAAGAACATGTGCCAATGCGTTGAATTGACTTTTGCCTAAAAGCTTGTTTACCTTTTGGTTTTGCCAGTGAAAACGGGGAGCGAAAGGTTCTTCTATAGCGGTTTCTTGAGCAGCATACGCCCCGCTACGGTGCGCGTCAACCGCGACGTCAGGTGCTTTTGATACCCGTTTGCAGCGCAAAAGACAAATGTAAACAGGCTCCAAAAGCCTTTGTAACGCAGAGGCCGTGCCAGAAAACCAGGCGTAACGTTCTGCCGCCGCTGTAGAAGCTGGAAACGCTGCCGCTTAAGTGGCTAAGCTGTCAAGGCCTGCACTTTATAAACATGTAACTGGCATTGAAGCCAACAATTCTTCCTCCAAATTACCCATCAACTGAAATGAACAATAGAAGATCTTTTTTACAGCGGCTGGGCCTGTTAACGGCGGGGGTGGCGTTTGCGCCGTCTTTGCTCACCTCCTGTGAGGCAGCGGGCCGGAAAACAGAGACAGCGGCCGGGGCTACCGCTGAGGCGGCCGGGGCAGAGAATCCCACATCGGCCAAGGCCGAAATCAAGGACATCGGAATCCAGTTGTACACCATGCGCCAACTGCTGCCCAAAGATGTGAAAGGGGTGATTGCCCGGGTGGCGCAGGCGGGCTACAATGACGTGGAAACCTATGGCTACGCCCCAGACAGCGGCTACTGGAAGCTGTCGCCCAAGGCGTTCAGAGAGGTGCTGGACGCCAATAACCTGACCTCAAGCAGCGGGCACTATGAGTTTGGCCAGTACATGAAAGACGGCAACACAGATGTGGTGAAACGCTACATTGAGGCCGGTAAAGCCGTGGGGCAAACGTACATCACTGTTCCGTGGCTGGATGCAGAGGTACGCACCAAGCTGGATGACTACAAACGCATTGCCAACCTCATGAACGTGGCAGCGCAGCTTTGCCAGGACGCCGGTTTAAAGCTGGCGTACCACAACCATGACTTCGAGTTTCAGAAATATGGCAACACCACCGGCTATGAGGTGCTGCTGCAAGAGACAGATCCGGGGCTGGTGAGCTTTGAGGCTGACCTTTACTGGGTAGTCAGGGCGGGCCTGAAGCCGGTTGATTTGTTCAGGCAGCACCAGGGCCGCTTTGTGATGTGGCACGTGAAGGACATGAACAAGCAAGCACCTGAACTGAACACAGAAGTGGGCAGCGGCAGCATCAACTATCAGGAGATCTTCAGGCAGGCCAAACTGTCTGGGGTGGAACGCATTTTTGTGGAGCAGGAGAACTTTGCCGCCGCCATGGACCCGTACAAGAGCATCAGGCAGAGCCGGGATTACGTGAAGAATACGCTGCTGGCCTAGAGTAGAGATAGTAAACTGAGGGCATGCAGTCAAAGAACTGCAGGTCATAAATCAATCGGCCGTTTTTGGCCTGTTTTTCTGAAAACAGGCCAAAAACGGCCGATTGATTTGTGGCAGGAAAGATGCTCCCTTTCTGCTTAGTAGCCTCTGATCACTTTAGCAGTGTAGACCTTGCCGGCGGTCATCAACCTGATGAGGAAGACCCGCCCCTGTAGTGGTTGGGTAGCAATGTCAAACTGGTGTTCTTTCTGACCCTCCAGTCTGCCGCTGTAAACCTGTTGTACCTTTCTTCCATAGAGATCATACACTGCCAGTTCTGCGGCGGGGTCTGTGTGCCACAGGCTGAAACGGATGGTGAGGCGCTCCCCAAAAAACGGGTTAGGAAAGGCGGCCAGGGCAGAGGAGAAGACCCCGCTTTCTTCTCTGGAGGCTGTGAGGGTGCTGCTGGTAATATTTGACAGGGTGCTCTCATTGTGGAAACGGTCCAGGGCCGTAACAGCATAGTAATAGTTTCTGGTGACGTCTGGCACCTTGTCTTTGAAGCCCACCGCACTGGTGTTGGTGATGGCAATGAGATGGTCAGTGGTGGTGAGATCAATCGCTGGGCTTTCTGAGCGGTAAACGGCATACTGTTTCACCTTGTCCAGCTCATTAGACACCGCTGCGGGTGTCGCCCAGGAAAGGGCCACTGAGTCTGTGTCAAACCTTTGTGCCGTGAGAGCGGTTGGGGCAGCCGGAGGGGTGGCGTCCCGCCACGGCATGTTGGGTAGCAAGGCTGGTTTTTTATATAAAAAGAGCCGCAACGAGTCTCTCATGCCCAGTTTGCTGGAGCTGCGCAAACTGCTGGTATTGTAAATGGCCTGCCCGTACACATTTGCCAGTTGCCGGTTCATGCGCACCTGGTTAGGGATCTGCTGGGGATCTGCCCAACTGGTTCCCTGTGCCGGGTCATTCACTTTGTAGCCAGCCAGGCCAATGTAGATGTGCCTGCCAAAGGCATTGTTGTTCCACCACGGCACCACCACCCCGTAATTCGCCCCCGGCTGACCAATGTACCAGTACACCTGCGGTGCCAGGTAGTCAATCCAGCCTTCCTGCAGCCATTTACGGGAATCTGCATACAACGCAGAATAGTGCTGCAACCCAGAGGTATTGGTACCTATGGCCGGGTCAGTACTGTTGCGGTAAATGCCAGAGGGCGAAATCCCGAATTTCACCCAGGGCTTCAGATCATTGATGGTATCATGCACCCGCTTTACCAGAAGATTCACATTGTCCCGGCGCCAGTCTGCCTGGTTGGTGAACCCGCGCGGGTGGGCGGTGAAGGTAGCATTATCGTCAAACGTAGCGTTGGGGTAGAAGTAGTCATCAAAGTGGATTCCGTCTACATCATAGCGTTTGATGATGTCGGCAATGACGGCCATGATGTAGTTGCGCACCGCAGGGAGGCCGGGGTCCAGGGTACGAAGAGACCCAGAGGTTATCAACCACTCCGGGTGCTGCTTGGCCACATGGCTGCCAGTAAAACTTTCCAGGTTGGCCACGTTGCCTATAGCCCGGTAGGGGTTGAGCCAGGCGTGCAGTTCCATGCCGCGTTTGTGGCTTTCTTCTATGGCAAACTGCAGCGGGTCCCAAAGCGGGGAAGGCAGCTTGCCCTGGGTGCCGGTGAGGTCTGCAGAGATGGGCTCCAGTTGGCTCAGGTAAAGTGCATCAGACTGGCTCCTGACCTGTAAGAAGATGGCATTGATGCCAGTGGCTTTGTGTTCATCTAGAATGGTTTTTAAAGCAGCCTGCTGCTGGGCAGGCGTCTGCGACTTGTTGGGCCAGTCAATGTTTGAGTAGGTGGCAATCCAGGCGCCTCTGAACTCCCGCTTGGGTGACTGGGCCAGGCTGAGCAGGGGCAGGAGGAGAAGCAGGGGGAGATAGGGTAGGATTTTTCTCATACGCAGTGGGGGTAAATGGTAACGTGTTGGTTTTCTGCAGGAAGATGGAGATTTTCCTGAGCATTTTCAAAAAGAATTAATAAGTAAGGATAGAAAAACTGTCAAACTGCTTCTAATGCACAGGAACCACAGAATGCTGGGCGCGTACTCCTGATCAAAGACTTACCGTTGAATCAAGATCTATGAGACTAGCAGGAAATACCGTTTTAGTAACCGGAGGCGCCTCCGGGATTGGGTTAGCCATTGCTGAACGCTTCTTAAAAGCCGGAAGCACCGTGATCATCTGCGGCCGCCGTGCTGATAAATTGAATGAGGCGAAGCAGCAGCATCCGGCCCTGCACACCATTGTCTGTGATGTGGCCAAAGAAAGTGACCGTATTGCCCTAATGGAGTGGACCACCAAAGAATTTCCTGCCCTGAACGTGCTGGTGAACAACGCCGGTATTCAGCGCCGCATCAACCCGGTGGAGCAGCAGGAGGCGTGGGGCGAGACGCAGCAGGAGCTGTTGATAAATGTAGAAGCACCCATTCACCTGTGCCACCTGTTTATTCCGCACCTGCGGCGGCAGGAGAAGGCGGCAATTATCAATGTGACCTCTGGGCTGGCCTTTACACCCGCTGCCTTCGCGCCGGTGTACTGCGCCACCAAAGCGGCGCTGCACTCCTACACCATGTCTTTGCGGTTTCTGCTGTCTAAGACTTCTGTGGAAGTGGTGGAGCTAGTGCCGCCTGCGGTCAACACAGATTTGGGCGGAGTGGGGTTGCATACGTTTGGCGTACCCCTCAATGAATTCGCAGACTCGGTGATGCAACGCATAGATACTGGCGAATTGGAGGTAGGGTTTGGTTCTTCAGAGGAAAGGCGCAAAGCCTCCAGAGAGGAGAATGATGCCTTTGCAGCGCAGATGAACGCCAGAATGTTGGGCAACTCGTAGTTTTCTGTTTTCGGGCTGTTTTCCAGAAAACAGCCCGAAAACAGAAAGTAGGTTCTTTTCTTAGAGTACGCCGTTTTGCTCTATCTACGGTTTTCCTGAATAAAAAAGCCCCTGTTACAATGGTAGCAGGGGCTTTTGAGTATGTGTCTGGTTTTAAGTTTTGCGCAGGAGTTTGTACCAATCACTTCTCATGCGAGAACAGCCACGGCAGCAGCGCCGGTTCGGCAAAGGTGGCGTCCCAGCTGTTGTGGTTGGCGTTGGGGTACACGGTGTGCTTGACCTCTTTGGCGCCAATTTCCTGCAGTTTGGTGACCACTCTGGCTGATAGATGCGGCTCCACAATATCATCCTTGCCTCCGTGGAAGACCCAGAGCGGCACTTTCTTGTACTTCTTGGCGTTGCCTACGTTGTCTCCGCCGCAGATCACAAAGGCGGCGGCAAACCGCTTAGGCTCCCGCCGAAGCAATTCAAACGTGCCCATGCCGCCCATGGAAAGGCCACCCACGTACATTCTGTCTTTGTCAACAAACTTTTGGACGCGGGTTTGCTTTACCAGGTTTTGCAGGAGCCGCATGGGCGGCATAGGGTCGCAGCCGGTGAGAAAGTTGAAGTGGCGCTTGCCGCCCGGCTCGGTGACAATGTTCACGTTTGACCAGTAGCTGTCTTTGGGGCACTGCGGAAAGATGACAATGGCCGGAAACTGCTCCCGGATACTATCCCGCAAAAACAGCTTTCCGCCGTGCGCCAACTGTGATTCATTGTTGCTGCCCCGCTCCCCCGCGCCATGCAGGAAGAAGAGCACCGGGTACTTTTTGTTGGCGTCAAAGTTTTTGGGGTACAGAATGCGGTAGTGGAGGGTGTCTGTTCCAGAGACAAACTGCTTGTATTCATATAGCGCTAACTCCTGGGCCTGGGCTGATGAAAAAGCCAGCAACAGGAAAAGTAGCCAGAGAACTCTGTTTTTGAACGCCTGCATGTTCATGGGTTTTGGGAGAAGGATAGTCTTTAAAGGAAATAGAAATGCGTTTTTGGGCTGTTTTTACAAAAACAGCCCAAAAACGCAAAGTTCAACTTATTTAACTAACGTAAAGGGAGCCGCCTGCACGTCACGGGAGTTGGTGCCCACGTACACCTTGAAGTCACCCGGCTCGGCCACGTAGTTCATGTTGATGTCATGGAACTTTAGGTCTTCTTCAGACAAGGTAAAGGTGACGGTTTGGGTTTCGCCTTTCTTGAGGAAAATCTTCTTGAAGTGCTTCAACTCTTTCACCGGTCTGGAAACGGAGCCTATCAAGTCCTGCACGTACAGCTGCACCACTTCTTCGCCGTCAAAGTTGCCGGTGTTTTTCACCTGCACACTTACGGTTAAGTTACCGCCGGCTTTCATGGTGCTGCTGCTCAGGGTTGGGGCCGTGTACGAAAAACTGGTGTAGCTCAAGCCAAAACCAAACGGGTACAGCGGCTCATTGGGCACGTCTAAGTAACGCGATTTGTATTTGTCCAGCAGCTGACCTGCATACGGGCGGCCCGTGGCTTTGTGGCTGTAATAGATAGGCAACTGCCCCACAGATACCGGGAAGGTGGCGGTGATTTTACCAGACGGGTTATAATTCCCGAAGAGAACATCAGCAATGGCGTTACCCCCCTCCGTACCGGCAAACCAGGTTTCCAGCATGGCATCAGCGTTGTCATTTTCCCACTCCAGGGCTAAGGGCCGGCCGTTCATCAGCACCACTACCAGCGGCTTGCCCGTGGCTTTGAGGGCTTTCAAGAGATCTAACTGGTGACCAGGCAAGGTAATGTCAGCGCGGCTGGAAGCCTCACCGGTCATGCCTTGTGACTCGCCTACCACGGCTACCACTACCTCTGCTTTTTTTGCTACCTGCACGGCTTCGCGTATCATTTCCTGGGGCGAGCGTGGGTCAATCTCCAGCATGCCGCCGTGGGCGTTCAGGCGTTTGAGCATGAGGGTGTCGCTGGCAATGTTCGCGCCTTTGGCGTAGGTGATTTTTACGTTAGGGGCTACGTTTCTGATTCCCTGCTCTACGCTGATGGCCTGCTTGTAGTCGCCGGCACCGTTCCAGTTACCCAGCTGGTCAATCTGGCTTTTTACCAATGGGCCCACCAACGCAATAGAGCCGGTTTTCTTAAGCGGGAGCGTCTGGTTCTGGTTTTTCAGGAGCACCAGCGTGCGGCGGGCAATGTCACGGGCGGCGTCACGGTACTCTTTTTTGAGCAGGGTTTCCTTGGCCCGCTGCTCGTTGGCGTAGCGGTACGGGTCTTCAAACAAGCCCAGCTTGTACTTGCCCTCCAGAATACGGCGGCAGGCCACGTTGATCTGTTCTTCGGTTACCTTCCCGTCCTTCACCAGCTGGTTCAGGTGCTGCAGGAACACCTCGCCCACCATATCCATGTCAATACCGGCATCCAGGGCTACTTTGGCTACCTCATACTCGTTTTTGCCCATGCCATGCGGAATGAGTTCGTTAATAGCAGTATAGTCTGTCACTACTAAGCCGTCAAAACCCCACTGCTTGCGCAGCAAATCAGTCATGAGCCATTTGTTGCCGGTGGCGGGTACGCCGTTGATATCATTGAACGAAGACATCACGCTGGCGGCGCCTGCATCCAGGGCAGCTTTGTAGGGCGGTAAATACTCGTCAAACATGCGGCGGTCGCTCATGTCTGTGGTGTTGTAATCACGACCCGCTTCGGCGGCGCCGTACAAGGCAAAATGCTTCACGCAGGCCATGACCGTGTTGTAGGCTGCCAGATCAGCGCCCTGATACCCGTGTACCATGGCTTTGGCAATCTGGGAGGTGAGATATGTGTCTTCACCGGAGCCCTCAGAAATACGGCCCCAGCGGGCGTCACGGGCAATGTCTACCATGGGCGATAACACCCAGTTCAGGCCGTCGGCCGAAGCCTCGTCAGCTGAGATACGGGCACTGCGCTCAATGGCGGCCAAATCCCAGCTGGCGGCCAGGCCAATGGGCATAGGGAAGATGGTGCGGTGGCCATGTATCACATCATACCCAAACAGCAGCGGAATCTTGAGGCGCGATTGGCTGATGGCTTTCTCCTGCAGTTTGCGCACGGCAATGGGGGTGAAGGTATTGAACACGCCGCCCACCAGGCCTTTGGTGATTTTCTCGTCTACGTTCTCGCTTACCACGGGGCCGGTTACGGTAAAACCCACCGACACCAGGTTCAGCTGCCCAATCTTCTCCTCCAGTGTCATTTTAGCCATGAGGTCATCAATGAATTTCTTCATTTTGGCATCTTGCGGCTTGCCGGTATTGGTAGGGGTGCTGGTTTCGGGTTGGGGTTTCCCGGTTTCAGTGGCTATGGCCGTTGGTTTCTGCGGATTCATCTGCGTGCAGCTTCCGCTTAAAAGCAAAACCAGGACAAGGGTGGTCACATTTCTCATTTTCATGCGTGTTTTGTAATGGGTAATCTTTAAGCTAGGGGTGTTTGACGAGGGTGGCCCTTTCTGTTGTAGCTAAGGCTGCCTTCTCTGTTTTGGGCCTGTTTTCTGAAAAACAGGCCCAAAACGCAACGTTATTTTGACTCAATAACAGCGCTTCTCTCAGAGATGCCGTTCTCGTTGATAGACTCTATCTGAAAGTAGTAGGGCAGGTCTTTGTCCATGCCTTTGAAGTAGTACTCGCCGCTGCCGTGCACCATAATGGCATTGTAGAGCTTGTCTGGCGCAATGCCCACGTAAATGTTGTAGGCATACGCGTCTGGCGACTGTGACCACTTGAGCCAGGCGCTGCGCTTGTCTTTCTCAGTGCGCAACACCACCAGGTTGTTCACTGGCTTAGGCTTGGCGCCCGTGCCGTTGCCGAACACCCTGAACCCGCTGATGGCAAACTTGCCGGTGGGCATATGAATGTTCTCCAGCTTAAGGTAGCGGGTTTTCACAGCCTGGGGCAGCTCTATGTAGTCATGCGGTACATCTGTCTTGTTCTGGCTTTTGTCTACCAGCATTTTCCACTTTTTACCGTCTGTAGAGTGGTAGATTTTGTATTGGTGGTAGGTGTTGGTTTGTTTGCCCAGAAACTCAGCGTCCTGGTCGGCGTAGTTGAGTTGGATGGCTCTCACGGTGCTCAAAGCGCCTAAATCCGTCTGAATCCATTCTCCTTTTTCTCCGGTGGCGGCGCTCCAGTAGGTTTTAATGCTTTCGTCTACCGCGTAGTTGGGTGCGTAAGCCGCCAGGGTGGAAGATACGGTCACCGGCTTGTTGTAGTTGAGGAGCATCCAGCCGGTGAAGCGGCTTTTGAGGTGGTCAGCGGGGCCATTGGGCAGGTAGTGCGGGTAATCCCCGAAGGTGGCATTGCTGTACAGCACCCCGTCTTTGTCAAACCCGGCGGGCCACACGCCCAGCCGCCGCTCAAAGTTGTTCTTCACCGAGATGACCATGGTAGACACGTGCCACCAGTTGTTCCATTGATCCTGAAAGGTGTTGCCGTGCCCGGCACCTCTTGCAAAGCCACCGGGCTTGTAGGCAAACGGGTTGTGCGGCTGCGGTTTGAACGGCCCCAATGGGTGGTCGCTTACCTGCACGCCATCGGCGTAGCCGCTGAACTCAGTGCCGGGCGCACCATACTGCAGGTAGTATTTGCCGTTGTGCTTGGTCACCCAGGCACCTTCCATGAACGGGTCCAGAAAGGTGTTGTCTAAGTACTCGCCAAAGCGCTGCCAGCCAAACTTTTCATGGTTCAGGTGAATGAGCTCTTTCTTCTCACCCTTAGGTTTAAAGGTCTTGCGGTCTATCTCAATGCCGTAGAGCGGGTGCACGTTGCTGCTGCCCCAGTAGAGGTACAGGCGGCCGTCGTCATCCAGGAAAAACGCCGGGTCCCAGGCACCTACCTCAAACGGCTCCACGGCTTCCTTCCACTCGTTGCCTTTGGGGTTGGTGCTCATCCAGAGCGGAAAATTTTTCTCATGCGTAGACCCGAAAACCAACATGGTGTCACCCATCACAAACACGGCGGGCGCACAGAGGTCATCATAGACCTTGTGGTGCGGCTTCAGGAACGACTTAGAGACAAAATTCCAGTGGTACAAATCACTGCTCCACCAGTAGCCCCACTGGTTGGTGGAGAAAAGGTAGTAGTCGCCTTTGTAATTCACAATGACCGGGTCTGCGGTGGCGCGGTGCTTCCCAGACTGGGTGAAGTCAGGGATGGGCGTGTAGCCGTAGTCCAGGTTCATGGGGTTGCAGTAGGTTTGCTGCTGTTGCTGCGCCTGTGCTCCAAGCCCTATGAGAAGGAAGAAAAGGAAAAACGTCTTTCTCATTTACTTGCCTCCCCCTGGATTTTGTCGCTTTTGAAGTTCAGCTTCTTCAGGCCGTTCTGCACATCCGGGTTCGCCATGAAGAGCTTCCAGAGCAGACCGGTGCGGTAGTTCTCAATCATGACAATGATAGGGCCCTGGTCAATGGCCAGGTAAGAATTGGCGTACCAGTTGTGGTGCTCACTGAAAGCATCTACAAAGCCGTACTCACCCCAGATTTTATCACCCAGGTTGTTGTAGAAATGCTTGAGCGCCTGCATGGAATATTCTGGCGTGTAAGGGAACGCTGACAACGCAGCGGTGGGGGTTATGACGCCTAAGTCCTCAGTAGGGGAGTGGGCGGCGTAGCCCCGGTGGCTGTCTGAGGCGGTGAGGCCCCAGCTGTTGGCGCTGTAGCCTTTGTATTTTTTGGGATTGTCCAGGCAATAGGCACGGTTGATGAGGGTGTGGTTTTTGTTCTGCTCCCAGTAGTCTGCGTAATTGTCTTTTAAACCGCGGGGGTCAAGGCCCAGGAACGAGTAGTGCGAGAAGAACAGAGGCCCGCCGTAGTCAAAGCCCAGCGGCAGCTTTATGTTGTAGTACTCCCGGTCATTCCGGAAGTGGTTGCTGGTGGCGTAGCCTTGGTGGTACACCTGCGGAGAAATGGAATAGCGTGGCGATGCAGCGGCCAATACATAGGTAATCAGGCATTCGTTCCAGCCTCTGATCTGGTGGTTCATGCTCCAGCCGTTGTTGGGGCTCCAGTGCCAGTACAGCACATTTTGCCCACCCTGGGTGTGCCAGTTCCACTCAATGCCATCCCAGAGCCCCTGAATTTTGTTGCGGAGCTGGTTTTCTATGGGGTTGTTCTGGGTGAAATACTGTTTAGAAGTCAGTAACCCCTGGAACAGGAAAGAGGTCTCCACCAGGTCTCCGCCATCATCTTTGGGGCTAAACCGAATCACTTTGCCCGTGGCACCATTGAGCCAATGCGGGAATACGCCATGGAACATGTCTGCCTTTTGCAGGAAGTTCACAATTTTGAGGGTGCGCTCTGCAGCCTGTTGACGGGTAATCCAGCCGCGTTCTGCGGCTACAATAATGGCCATCACGCCAAAGCCGGTGCCGCCGGTGGTTACTACTTCATTGCCGTAGTCAAAGGAGGTATTGCTGCGCTCGCGCGCCATGCCACTTACGGGGTGGCCAAAGTCCCAGAAGTATTTAAAGGTCTGCTTCTGCACCAGGTCCAGCAGTTGTTCATCTGATAGATTCTGGGGTCTGGAAACGGTGCTTTGGGCAGAATTTCTTTTTTTCTGGGCTTGTACTCCTCCAGGAAGAAATAAACAAAAAGTGAAGAAGAGGGCAGCAAGTTTCTTCATGGGCATGGCAATAGGTAGTTGTTGATGACTGGGCATGAAAGACACAATCGGGGGATAAAAAGAAGGTATAGTTGACAGGTACGTGTGTAGGGGGAGGTAGAAAAGCAGCTTTCTGTTTTCTGGCTAGTTTTGGAAAAACAACCTGAAAACAGAAAGCTGCAGTTGATTATTTCTCAGAGTTATACATAGCCTGCACCTCAGTTGCGGTTAAGGCGGAATGGAATATTCTAATCTCGTCTAAGCTTCCTTTGAAATGGTTAGCCGTTGGGAATTGATAACCGCCCCAAGGTTCATTTGCCCACATAATGCCGCCTCTTGCCTGGTTAAACCCAAACGCCAGTTTGTTTTGCACCTCAGTGTTCCCATTGAATTTAAGGCCTTTGGCCGTCTTCAGGTCACCGTCTGGCAATAAGGTAAAGTTGTCTTTCTCCATGAGTTCGCCGTTGATATACAGGAACCTTGACTTGGTGGCACTATTGAAAACAAACGTGACGTGGGCCCATTTATCTTTCAGCAGTCCAGCTACCCCACCGGTATTTGTTAAATCTTTTTCAGTTTCAATGGCTGCCCAGCCCCCGTTATCTTTGTTTTTTCCGTCACCGTTAAATACAAAGTCATTGGCACCTGTTCTGCCGTCTGCCCATTCATATTGGGCTACTACTTTAAAGAGGCCATAAGTTTTTGGAACTTCCATCCCTAAGCCATGAAAAGCACCTAGGCCCATCACAAAATGGTCTCTGTTGCCATTATCTGAATTCAACTTCATCCAGAAACTAAGGGTGAAATTGCTGGCATTCAATAATTGGCTTCCGTTGTCAATCTCTATGATAGAAGTAGACCCGTTGAAAACTGCTGCTTTGTTGGCCTGGTTTTTACGGTCTGGGCCATAGGTGATGTCAATGCTGGCCGATGGATTGTAATTCCCCACCACGGCATTGGTATTCCCGTCAAATGACCAATGGGCCACCGTGCCAGGGAGGGGCGCAGTGCCGGCGGTAGTGAAGTTCTTGCTCATGGCCGCCATTGTTTGGCCGTCAGAAGATTTAATGGCGCCAATGCTAAGTGTATAGGTTGTTCCTGCGGTTAGTGCTGCATTGGGCGCTAGCGTTACTTCCATGCCCGTAACAGTTACCATAGCCGGAACATTGGCGGTTTCACCCTGCTTTTTAAGAGTCACAACCGTATTGGTAGCGGTAGCAGCGTCTACGTTGGTTGAAAAGGTGGCCTTAATGGTGGCATCTGTTGGCACATTAGTGGCAGCCGTTGCCGTATTAAGGTTAATAGTGCCTGCCATCAAAGACTTCAACTCAAATTTAGTTGGTTCCGGTGCGCTGTCATCATCGCCGCAGGCGGTAAAACATAAAAGGACCAGTGCCGCTAGCAGGGTGCTCCAATGGTTAGATAAACGTTTCATAAGCAGGTTTTTTAATGTTTTGGAATAATAAGTTAGTGTGAGAAGAAAGTAATATGGGTTTTAGTGAAGGATTACTCTGGAGGTGTAAGTAGCCTGCTGTGTATGTATCTGCAAGAGGTACATACCTTTGGTTAGAGCAGACGCATCAACTGTAAGACCCAGGTTTTTGTCTGATCCTATCTCTAAGGCTACTTGGCCGGTAAGCGTATGCAGCGTGACTCTCTGAATGGGGTGGCCGTCTTTGGGCTGAATGAAAATTTGTCCAGTGCTAGGGTTGGGGTAAATTCTGTACAAAGACGGGTTTGCCTCTTGAGAACTACCCAAAGGGTTTTGAGATATGATGGCTTGGTCTATGTTCATGGCCACCACCCGCTCAAATAGAATGCGGTGCGCAAGATTGTTCATGTGCACGCCGTCACCGCTGTTGTAAATGGCTTTCATCTGGTTTGTCTCATCTGGGAAGCCGGTCCAGAAGTCAATGGTCTTGTTCCCGAACTTATTCTGGGTGGCAGCCACCATGTCTACCTGAATCTGGATTTTAGCCTGGTCCCCGTTGAAGTTTCTAGGTTGGGTGGTCGTGACATACAACGGCACATTGGCATTGGCGGCCAAATCGGCGATGGTGGTATAATTGGCCATTTGCGTTGATACCGCCACATTGCCAGCTGCATCATTAGACGGCATATTGATAATGATAGCCTCTGGGTTGTAAGAAAGGGCCTTGGTGATGTTGTTCTGCGGGTTGTTGGTTGGTAAGATGCTGCTGGTGGTGTAACCGCCAACTGCAAGGTTTATAACATTGAAGTCTGTGTCTTTTTGGGTGAGATAGGTTCTGTACCGCCATACCCAGGCACTGTCTTGGGCGCTAGGACCTGTACCTGCCGCGGTAGAAGAGCCCAGAACTACTATGTTATACTCTTTGCCGTTGTCTGGCCTAATGGTGAAAGGGTGGTTGCTGATATCTTTTACATTAGCATCATCTGCGTCTGTAATCCTTACCAATGCTTGGGTTGAAACCGTGGCTGGTACTGTCCAGGTGTATTTTTTGTTGGCGGCAGGTACAGAGGAGGCAATAGGAATCCAGGTGGCGCCATTGTCTGTGGAGTATTCAAGATTGGCAGAGATAATGTTTTCGCTGTTCCAGCCAATGAAAACCTGTTTGCCTGCTTCCCACCGCTCGGCGCCATTAGGGTAAGTAACAGCCAGACTTTTAGGCCCCACTGTGGCGTTATTGAGGTATGTGATTCTGATTACCCCCAGGTAATAGTAGCCATCTGGGTTGGTATTGTTGGTGCCCGTGGTAGCGGTAACAGTAATAGTACCGTTGTCAGCGGGGAGCATGTTACTGACCCGCACAAAATAGCCTTTAGCCCCAGAAGGGTTCATTGCCACCACTTGCGTAGTCTTACCAGTGACCGTGTACTTGGTTTCGCGGTTAGTGCCGCCGGTTCCAGTGTCTACCCTTGAGGCGAAAATGGCAAAGCTGTAAGCCGTCTGAGGACTAAGGTTAGAGAAGGTCACACCCCCAGTTGGTTCAAAACCGCCCACGGCAGCCCTTTTGCTGCCAAAGAAGCTATCAGTGGCGGCATTAGACGGTATTCTGAGACTATCATCTGCAGCTGCTCCGGCTGTATTGCTCCCGTCATTGAAAGCATCTGTGACAGCCACGGTAATTCCGGAATTCAAGCCTTGGTAGTTGATTAGATTGTTCACAGAGCCTGTCTTAGAATCTGTGACATTATTCCAGGTACCAGTAGAAAGGCGGGTGGAGTTGCCAAAATCAATGTTAACAGTATCTCGTTTGCTTTGCGCTACCAAAGAGGAATGGCTGAAGAGCAGCAGTAGGCCAGACACCATGAATAGAGGGATGACCTGTCTTCTGAAGGTAAGGAGTAATGGTAGTCTCATATAGTTTTAGTTTGTCTGTTCTGGTGTGACGATCAACTTGAATGCTGGCAGTAAACCGGTTAATGCAGGAAAACTGTGATGAATTTATCTAAAGTGCTGTTTTTAAGCCGAAGGCGGTAGGTGGCGGGCGGCAAAGTTTTCCCAAAATTCACCGTATAGACCCCATTCGCTTTGTTTTCATTGTTCCAAACTGTTTCTACTACAGTACCATCTCCTTTCTCAACCGTAAGGGTGAGGCCAGGGCTGTTATGTACCGCTACTTCTATCTGATAGGCATCTGCATCTGGGTGTTTAAGTAAATCCAGCAGGTTAGACTGTACCTCCAGTACCGCGTAGGGGAAACCTGTTTCAGGGGTGGGCTTGGTGATATTGGCTTTTGCCAAACCGGCTTGTATCTCTGGCAGGTTGGTGAAAAGAGACCATAGCAAACCACTGCGGTAATTCTCAATCATGGTCACTATTGGTCCCTGGTCTATCGCCAAATACTGCGTGCCTACCCAATTCCTTTCCTTGTTATAGGCATCATATGGGCCATAGGTGCCAATCATGGTATTGCCTAAGTTCTGGTACAGATACCGGAGCACCTGCATAGAGAAATATGGGGTGTAGGGGAAGGAAGACAGGGCGGCGGTGGGCGTCATAGTACCGTTGTCATTGGTGGGGCTGTGGGCCGTGTAGCCATTGTAAGTGTCAGAGGCGGTCAACCCCCAGAGGCTGGCAAAGTACCCATAGCTTTTAGGGGCGGTGTTGATGCTGTAAGAGCGGTTGATAAGGGTATGAATAACATTCTGCTTCCAGTAATTGGCATACTGGTCCTGCAGTTGCCTAGGATCTAAGCTGATGAAGGAGTAGTGTGCAAAGAACAAAGGGCCACCAAAAGCTGGTCCTAACGGGAGTCTGTACCCTTCATAGGTAGACCCATTCACAAAGCTTCCGTTTCTGGTCCAGGAGTTTTGGTAAACAGCTGTAGAAATGGGGTGGGTAGGGGATGCAAGCGCCAGAACATAGGCAATTAACCCCTCATTCCAGCCACTAATAGGCATGTTCATGTCCCAGCCATAGTTGGGGCTCCAGTGCCAATACAATTTGTTGTCTCCCCTGGAGGCATACCAATCCCATTCTACCGTTTCCCAGAGTTGGGTGATCTTGTTACGGAGTTCCGTTTCTTTGGCATCTGCACCGTTAAAGTAGGCCCGGGCAGTAAGCAGGCCATTCATCAGAAAAGCTGTCTCAATAACATCGCCGCCGTTGTCTTTGGCGCTGAATGCGATGACCTTGCCGGTGTTGCCGTTGATCCAGTGGCTCCATACGCCGTGGAATCTATCAGCTGTTGCCAGGAAATTGGTGATTTTGAGTAATCTGTCTACCGCCTGAGTTCTGGTGATGAAGTTTCGGTGCGTACCTACAATGATGGCCTGTACCCCAAAGCCGGAGCCGCCGCTGGTGACCAAATCACCGGAGGTGGTCCGTTCCCGGGCCATGCCAGAGGCCGGGTGGGCAAAATCCCAGAAATAGTTAAATGTTTCCCGCTGTACCTGGTCCAGCAGCTTTTTATCTCCTGCCGTAGAGGAGGGAGCAACTGGTTGAGGTTCAGGGGCAGGGTCTTCCTGTTCCTTGCAGGCTTGGGTGTAGCCCATGCAGAAAATTGAAAGAAGCAGCAAGGGTACGCGCTTTAATAAACCCATTGTGGTAGACTTTAATTTTGTGTTGTTGGCGTTGAACCAGGCTAAAGTGGCTGAGTAAAGAAAATTCAATCCCAGCCTCTCATTGGAAGAGGTGTTTTTGAGCTGTTTTTCTGAAAACAGGCGTAAAACGCCATATCTTCAGAAAAACAGCATCTGTCAAGTCTTAGAAACTAGTTAGAGGCGAACTCTACGGGAGTAGATCAGTTATAATTAGGGTTTTGGGTAAGTACGCCGTTTGATTTATCAATTTCGCCTTGCGGAATTGGCATCAGTTCATGCCGACCCGTTACAAAGTTTTTGCCGGCGGCGCGCAATACAGGGCCTGCAATTCCCCAGCGCACCAGGTCATAGAAGCGCTCATGTTCCATGGCCAGCTCAATACGGCGTTCATGTCTGATAAGGTCACGTAGGGCAGCTTGGTCACGTTCTGTTATTCTTGGCAGAATGGCGGCATTGTTCCCGCGTGCCCTGGCGCGTACCATTTCCAGATATGCCAAAGCATCATCTGTATTGGCAGTGCCTCCTAACTCATTGGCGGCTTCTGCTGCCATAAGCACTACGTCTGCATAGCGCAAGATTCGGATGTTCACCCATAGGCCATGCCTGTTGTTGGCTTCCAATCTGAATTTTGGGTCTGTGTACACCTTTTGGTTATAGCGCTCATTGGGCACAGAGGCCGGAATCACCTCGCCATACGGCGTGGTTTCGCCTCTGAACAAGATGGTAGCATCTCTTCTGGGATCATTGGGCTCATAGGCGTTTACCAGTTGCTGTGATGGCACATTAAAGCCCCAGCCCAAATCCATCTCGCCGGAACCTCTTACCCCTTGTACCTCTGCGTATTGAGTGCCAAACTGGTTTGTGCGGGTGTACAGCGCCTGAATCTCAAAAACAGACTCTGGGCCGTTTTCTTTGGCTTCGGTAAAGATCTGGTTGTAAGGAGTACTTAGGTTATATAAACCAGACCCCATCACGGCTTTCGCGCTGGTCAAGGCGCTGCCCCATTTCTTTTGGTATAGATACACTTTTGCGAGCATGGCCTGGGCTGTCCATTTGGTTGGTCTGCCAGGATATTGGGTACCCCACGTGGGCGGAAGGTTGGTGGAAGCGAACATCAAGTCTTGCTCAATGAAATTGTAGACTTCTGCGGCGGAAGATTGCGGTATGTTAAAGTTGTCTCCTTCTTTAAAAACACGGTCCACAAGTGGTACGCGGCCATACGTTCTTACCAGGTTGAAGTAGAGATACCCTCTCACAAACCGTGCCTCGGCTTGTGATCTTACATAATCTTCAGGGCTAAGGGCAGCCTTCTGTGCTTCTGCCTGCTCTAATACTACATTGCAGTTACTAATTGCTGTGTAATGGGATCGGTAAAAGTCAGTGATCAGGCCGTTGTTGGGCAGAATGTTAAAGTTATCTAAGGCCAATTGGTCTGCACCGTCAGCAGGGGTACTGCCTTTGTCTGCGTCATCTGAGGTAATACTGGTGATGCCCACAAAAGCAAAGGCATGTACGCCCCAAGCCCGAAGACCTGAATACATCCCGTATACATATTGGGTAAGACCGCCGGCCGGGTACGTTTCTGTGGTATATCTGCCTAGAGGTTCACGGTCAAGAAAGTCATTACAAGAAAGTGCGGAAAGGGAGAGTGCGCCTGCTAGGGCAAAAGTTGTATATTTAGTTATCTTTTTCATGAGTACTAAAAGTTAATGTTGATACCACCGGTGAAAATGGAAGGAACAGGATACGTGCCGTTGTCTACCCCGAAACTTAAGGGGGTAGGGCCGCCAACTTCTGGTGAATAGCCGGTGGCATCTGTGAAGGTTTTCAGGTTCTGGGCATTTACATACACTTTCGCATTTTTCATGCGTAGTTTCTGCACAAAACCACTAGGTAGGTTGTACCCCACTGTTAAGTTCCTAATGCGGAAGTAATCGCCTTTCTCTAAGAAGTAGTCTGAAGGCAGGAAGTTCTGTACCCGAGTATTGTCCAAAATGGGCTCAAAATTAGAAGTGCCGGGACCGGTCCAGCGACCTAATCTTCTGGCTTCATAATTAAGAATTGCAAAATTTTGGGCAATGCGACTGTTGTAGATGTAGTTACCTGCCACTCCCTGTAGGTCAATGCCTAGCTCAAATCCTTTATAGTTGAAGTTAAGCGAAGCCCCATAGGTAAAATCTGGGGTTGGGGAACCAATGAAGGTACGGTCTTTTGCTTGATTAAAGACTCCGTCATTATCAACATCTTTATAGCGGATATCGCCTGGCTTGGCCGTGGCAGCTTGCAGAGAATTGGCTACTTCATCTGCATTTTGGAAGATACCATCATGCACAAGACCGTAGAATGAGCCAATAGGGTTGCCTACAGAGGTCCTGGAATTGCCGTCAAAAAGTTCAAAGCCATTATTTTCCCCAATTGCAAGTACTTCATTATGGATAGTTGTGAAATTAGCACTGATGCTGTAGCCAAAATCGCCTTTTTTCTCGCTCCAAGTACCTGTGAATTCAAAGCCTCTGTTTAAAACGGTACCTGCATTAACGTAACTGGTGCCAACCCCCACCGTAGCCTGCCTTGGGACAAGAGTTAGAATGTCTCTAGTTTTACGGTTGTAGTAGTCAATCTCTAGGTTTAACTTATTATTGAGAGTGAAAATTTCCACACCGGCATCAAATCCTTCAATTTTCTCCCATCTAATACCAGGGTTTGGAACATATTCAGGCTGAGCGGCTGGGAAAATTCTGTCACCAAAAACCGCCGAGATACCCGTATTCAATCTAGGGTAGATTACATAATTGCCTACCTGCTGATTTCCCTGCTGTCCCCAAGACGCTTTCAGCTTCAAAAAGTTTACAATGCTTTGGTTCTGCATGAAGCTCTCCTCACTAATTACCCAACCTGCCCCAATAGAAGGGAAGAGGTCATATTGGTTCACCGGCCCAAATCTTGAAGTCCCGTCTCTGCGCAAAGAAGCATTCAGTAAATATCTGCCGGCAAAAGAATAATTGATCCGGGCAAACGTGGCCGCTAAAGCACTCTCTTCTGCTCGTCCTCCATTACGTTGCGTTTCTCGGTCATTGCTGATGCCTAAGTACCAGAAATCTGGGTTGTTAGGAATGTTGGCGGTAATGCCTTGCACAGAGCCATTGAGAAAGTCACTGCCGCTGTATTGCAAAGTGGCCCCTAATAACAATGTGACGTCATGCTTCTCATTGAAAGTGCGGCTATACGTAAGTAAATGATCTTGCTGCCAAGCAGTGTAGGTATCCTTAGATTGACTAACAGAGGTTACTTCATTTCTCTGCGCACGCTGGTCAAGGCTAGGGTCTGGGTTTGGCACCCCAATCACATAAAGTGGTGAATAACTTCTGCTCTGGTTGAAGCCCAAGTCTGTATAAAAGGTAGAACGGAGCGTGAAATTTTTCAGGAATTTCACCTCTCCGAAAGCAGAGGCCACCAGACGGTACCCGTTGCTAATGTTAGTGCCCTTGTTTATTTCCATAAAAGCTAGTGGATTACCCACCTGTGTTCTCTGGAACAGAGGCCCTGAATTATAGACTCCAGATGAATGAGTAGGTGTATAGACAGGGGCTGCCCATAATGCGCCGGTGATGCTGCCCGTTGCCGGGGTGCGGTCCCAACGGAATAAGTTAATGTCAGCACCTACCTTTATATTTTTATTAATAGTGAATTCATCCCGTAAGTGGGCAGTATATCTTTTATAAGAGTCATACTTCACTAGCCCCTCCTGGTTAAAGTAACTCAAACTTAAACTAGCCGAATTCCTCTCTGTAGCCGATGTGATGCTGACGCTATTGTTATTGATGAAGGCATTTTCTCTTAAAATGAGGTCTTGCCAATCTGTGTCTGCTGTATACCCATTGAAATCAAAATCAAAAGGAGATTGCCCTAGATTGTTTAGCTGTTCATTATATAACTGTCTAAACTGAGGCCCATTAGCAACCTCAATTTTATTATCTACCCGCTGCACACCAGCGTAAGAATTTACATTGATGTTTGTTTCACCTGTACGTGCTCTTTTAGTGGTCACAATAACCACCCCGTTGGCACCCTGTAGTCCGAAGATGGCTAGTGAAGAGGCATCTTTCAGGATCTCCATTGACGCAATATCATTAGGATTGATGAAATCAATGTTGTTGGTAATAATCCCATCTACCACAAAAATGGGAGAAACTCCATTGATGGACCCTACACCTCTAATTCTAATGCTAGGAGCTGAACCCGGAGATCCGTTGTTAGTAATCAAAACCCCTGCAGCTTTCCCTTGTAGAGCATTAAGCGGGTTAGGAACAGGAACGTCTTCAAACTCTTCGGCTTTCAGTGACACAATAGAACCCGTGACATCTCTTTTCTGCTGGGTGCCATAGCCTATCACTACCACTTGGTCCAGCTCACTAGAGGCACTTTGCAGTGCCACATTGATAGAGGTTCTGCCGTTCACTGCCACCTCCTGGGAAACATAGCCAATGTAAGTTATGACCAATGTAGCGTTGCTGGCCACATTAGAAAGTGAATATTCTCCGTTAAGGTCAGTCTGGGCGCCAAGGGTGGTTCCTTTTACTTGAACACTAGCACCAATGAGCGGATCATTGTTAGCTCCGGAGGTAATTTTCCCTCTTACGGTAAGAAGCCCCTGGGCATAAAGTGCCGGTAGCAGGAGCAAAGTGAAAAATAGTACTAGTAGTAGTCTCTTCATGGTAGAATAGAGTTTGAGCTTAAGTGATTCAGTTGTTAGAAATCGTTCTCAAATCTGCTTACTTCTTTGCTGATTTAATAAAAAACCACCTATACAATGCTACATCAAATGTTAAAATGTTAAAATTTGAGTAATGATTAGCTGTTTTTGCTGCTTTAACACCTATTTAGGAAGGTTCATTTTTGAAAATGGAAACAGAGAGAATGTAGATGAAAGGCTGGTGTGTGTGGTAATGTTGAGGTGGTTTCCCTTAGATTGAAAAGAAATGTGAGGTGTTCATCTGCAAGATGTAGGGGTGAGATTCTCAAAAACTGCTCTTTTGGGTTGGCATGAGGCAATGTAGAGGGAGAATTACTATTGTAAAAAAGCAAGGTCTTCTTATTCCTGGAACTTCTGCTTCCTGCACAACACCTTTACGGTTATGGCTTGCCTGCCTTTATCGGCTGCTTATTCAGTCTGTCTTAGGAATGTTCAAAATTGTCAGGGAAAGGGTGGCATACTGGCCCCTGATTGTCATGAGAAGTGGGAGGTGGAATGAGAGGAAGTAGCTATTTAGGACGGTCAAGATAAAACGACTGGTGGGTCCCCCTCATTTCCTGTTTTAGGGCTGTTTTAAGAAAAACAGCCCTAAAACAGGAAATGAGGGGGACAGGTTAGACCTCCATGAGAAACTCTACCAGATTCTTCTCATGATCCAGATTCAGTTTTTTCCGGAGGCGGTACCGGCTTATTTCAACACTGCGTACTGTAATGTTTAGCAACGAAGCTATTTCTTTGCTGTTCATGTTCAGGCGCAGGTAGGCGCAAAGCTTTAGGTCTTTAGGCGTAAGGTCAGGATGAAGGGTCTTAAGCTTTTTAAAATAGTTTTCATGTGCCTCGTTAAAACTGGTTTCAAATAGGTTCCAGTCATAATCGCGGTCCATGCCTTCATCAATAACCCGCTGTAGTTTCTTTAACTGGTCTGCCGACAGCTTTTTGCCAGTAGCATCTTTTAGCTGGAGAATTTCTTCGCGGATGCCCTCCAGGAGTTCATTTTTAGAGACAATGCTCAGTGCAGAGTTAGCCAGTTCCCTGCTTTTAGATGCCAATTCGTTTTCAAGCTGCTCGTTTCTGAGCTTAACCAGCTTTTGCTCATTGATCAAAGCCTCCCGTTTCAGAACTTCCTCTTTCTCCTGCTCCATCTTCACCCGTATGCGTTCTTTATCTCTCTGCAGCTTCTGTAGATACAGGTGTCTGGACACATACAGCAGCAGGATTCCCAAAACCACATACCCTATATAGGCCCAATACGTGGCATACCACGGCGGCCCCACTGTAAAAGCAAATTGCGTAATAGGGGAAATGGCTTCATTTTCAATCTTTGCCCTCACCTTAAACCTATATTCGCCCTGGGCCAGGTTCAGGAACTCTTTTTGAGTGGTGGAAGACCAGTCTGACCACTCGCGCGAGTAGCCTTCTAAAAAGTACTGAAACTTGGGCTGGATCTGGCTATAGTATGGCAGGGAGAAGGCAATGCTTATACTGTTTTGCTTAAAAGGGATCTCAATTTTCTGAGATGCCAGCTCTGTAAGAACATGGGGGGCTTCTAACGTGTGCTGAACCCGCCTGATTAACACCGGCGGAATGGTTTTTCTGGCAGCAGGCCGTGCTGCCGCATTATAAACAACAAAGCCTTCATCAATACTGATGAGGTAGATAGAGTTACTGATCCGGCTAATGTTTTCATAATGCTGCACCATTCGCCCGCTCAGCATGTTGAAGGGGGTGGCGTTTACCTGTAAGGTACCCGCTTGAGGCATACTTACCAAAGCCACGCGGCCTTGACTAATGAACCAGTAGTTGCTGCCGGCCGCTTTTATAATTCTGTTAGCCTTGGCAAATGAGCCAAGCTTTTTGTTCAGCTCAGTGTATTTTGAAAAAGAATCACTGATGGCGTCATACACATAAAAACCATTGTCAGAGGTAAAGACAAGCCTGCCATCTAGCCTAAACGTGTTGATGTGGTAATCTTTGGGGAGGCCTTGCCGCTGGTCATACCGTTTTATTTTCTCTACTTTCTGGAGATCTGGGCTTAAGGTGAGTTTAAATAGTCCTTTATAGGCGTGGCTTACCCAGAGCTGCCCATTGTTGTCTTGTTCTACATACCTGGAGGGTTCTCCAAACCCCTCAATTTTATGAGAAAGGGCCCAGGAACCGTCTTGGGTTTTTCTGTAGAGCACTAACCCCGTATAAGTGCCCTGAATGAGCATGTCTTGCCGGGAAGAGAGCTTTTTAAGGGTCCAGCCTCCTTTGAAATCAGAAATTTTCCTGAACTGGGTACCCTGCACCAGAAAAGTACCTTCATTGTGGCCACAGAATAGCTGGTCATCTACCAAAGCTAACTCCCACACCTGGCCTTGTGACCCTTCTATTATTTTAAAATCAAGTGATTGGTAATTTTGTGGGGAATTAGAGGGCCAGTCACTATAGAAAAGGCCTTGATTTGTTCCCAGGTATATTTTGCCCGCATGGATAATGCTGGAATAGACGGTGCCAAATTTACCGGTTTTGTCAAAGTAGAAGTAAAACGGGGAATTGATCTCAATTCTGTCAATGCCATTGTCTAAACCAGCCCACAGGTTCTGTTCCTGGTCTGTGAATAAGCTTAGCACCGTGTTATTTTGCAGGCCACTGGACTTGTTGATTCTGTTGATCACAGTTCCTTCCCGGTCTACTATGATAATGCCATTTAAGATAGTGCCGAAGGCAAAATAGTCTTTCTGCAAAACCACTCCGTTATTAAGCTGGTTTGCCTTCAAGAAATCATTGGCGGCATTGGGCCAGGGGGTGATGGTAGCGTCAGTCAATAAGAAAACCCCATTTTTGGCAGTGCCAATCAGGAAGGAATTCTCAGAGAAGGGGAGAACAGACAAAACCCCGCTCATGCCTAGAAACTCACTCCCCTTCACCAGCACCAGTTTGTTCTGTTTCAGCTCATAAAGCCCTTTGGCAATGACTTCTACAAAGTACCTGCCCTTTGCCTTTAAGAGGAAAAGCAAGGTGTGCTCGCCCTTGATGACGGTAATCTTGCCTTGTGCGTAGATGTAGATGGCAGAAAAGGACTGAAAAATTACCCGGTCTGGCTCCACGTAGATCTTCCAGATCTCGTCTTTAAGCGGACTGGCTTTAGGTAGAAGATGGGTTAAAGTCTGATAGACAAACTTGCCTTGGTGATTGTAATGCCAATAGCCTAATTCCCCAAAGCCCCCGGCATAGATGCGGTTAGCTGCCGTGTCTGCCGCCACAGCCCGCACAATGACTTTGTTAGGCATGCGGTTAAGCTGCCAGTATTGGCCATCAAAAGCCAGCAGGCCATCTGAATTGCCAAAATACATGACATTGTTGTGGCCTTTGGTAATTGCCCAATTCTGATTTCCTGCCTGGTAGTTCAGCTTTGGGTAATTCTGTACAAATGGAAAATGAAAGTCATTAGACGGCTGTGCCAGCGCCTGAGGCAGTGACCACCACCACATTCCCAGATTCAAGAGCAAAAACAGCGTGAACTTTTTTGTCATGCTTTGATAACAGATTGAAGCTGTTTAGAGTTTTTGATTTTGGTTGAATTTTCGGATAAACAAGGCTGTAAAGGCTAGCAGATGCAGGGCAAGCCAGTGCTGCGCCCT
>NZ_JACJIQ010000027.1:0-42822 GCF_014138425.1 Rufibacter ruber | reverse complement strand
ATCGCTTCCATTGAGTTAGGGCTTGGTGAGAAATGTTGTCGCAAACACTTTTACCTCCCTAATTCTTTGGAAGTTATTAAACTCTAAACAGCTTCCATCTTATTTATCCGTGAAACGGCAAAGGCGATTGACTATTTTTTTGAGGAAGATAGAAAAGAATACTATACTTGGCCTGCGGTCTCATTCGCTTTTCAACCAATTACCAGCTATGAAAAAACTTCTCCTGTCGCTCTGCGTCTTGTGGGCATGCAGTGCTTCGGCCCAAGGAATATTAAAAGAAAGCCTTGAGGTAAAAAGCAAAGTTCTGGACAAGAAGGTAGAATACTCTCTGTACCTGCCGGCAGACTATGAACGAACCAACCGCCGGTACCCCGTGCTGTACCTGCTGCATGGCTACTCAGATGACGAGACGGGTTGGGCGCAATTCGGCGAGGCCCACCTGACCGCAGAGCGGTTGATGCAGGCCGGCGAGGTGCCGCCTATGATCATTGTCATGCCAGATGCCGGCGTGAGCTGGTACATCAACAGCGCAGACGGCAAGGTGAAGTATGAAGATTTCTTCATCAACGAATTTATTCCCTACATTGACAAGATATACCGTACCCGTGGCAGCAAAGAGTTTAGAGCCGTAGCCGGTCTTTCTATGGGAGGTTACGGCACCCTGGTAATGGCGCTGAAACACCCAGACCTGTTTGCGGCGGCAGCCCCGCTGAGTGCCGCCGTCTGGACAGATGAGTTGTTTACCACTATGCCAGAGGCCTCCTTTAAACGGTATTTTTCTACTGTGTTCAAAGAGAACCTGCAAGGGCAGGAGCGACTGACTGCCCACTGGTACCAGAATTCAGTGCTGAAGTTGGTAGAAACAGCGCCTCTTGACCCCATGAAGAAAGTGAAATTTTACATTGACTGCGGGGATGATGATTTCCTGATCAAAGGTAACATGGCATTGCACGCGGCCATGCTGGACCGTAAGCTTCCGCATGAGTTCAGGGTGCGTGACGGCGGGCATACCTGGAACTACTGGCGCACGGCCCTGCCAGAGGTGTTGAAGTTTGTGGGGGAAAGCTTTCGGAGGTAGGTGTTCTAGGTACTGCCTGTTCAGGCGATGGGAAAATCCGTTTTGGGGCTGTTTTCTGAAAAACAGCCCCAAAACGGATTTTTTTTTAGCGGCCCTTCCGGCCGTTCTGGAGAATAAAGAATATCTTATATACAGTAATTTCAGTATAAGACAATGAATAACGTAAGGAGCCCTTACAGTATTGTGAAGGCTTTCTTGACCATTATTGCTTGATCTATGCTGCAGATAAACGAACTGTCCCTGAACATACCAGACACCACCAAGCCACGTGTTGTCATCATTGGCGGCGGCTTTGGCGGTGCCAACCTTGCCCGCAACCTCTCTGGAAGGGATTTTCAGATTGTGATGTTTGACCGCCAAAACTACCACGGCTTCTGGCCGCTGCTGTACCAGGTGGCCACCGCGGGGCTAGAGCCAGATGCTATTGCAGAGCCGCTGCGTAAAATGTTTGATGAAGACTATGAAGACTTCCACTTTAGGCAGGTGAAGGTGACGGGCATAAACCCGGCTGCCAAAACGGTCTCAACGCTGGTGGGGGACTTGCCTTATGACTTTCTGGTGATTGCCACGGGCACCAAGTCTAACTACTTTGGCAATGAGCAGATCAAGAAGTACTCGTTCCCGCTCAAGCAGATCCCAGATGCCCTGAACCTGCGCAGCCAGCTGCTGCAGTCGTTTGAGCAGGCCAACATGATCAAAGACCCTGAGGTGCGGCAAAGCCTGCTCAACATTGTGATAGTGGGCGGCGGACCAACGGGGGTAGAGTTGGCCGGTGCCCTGGCCGAAATGCGTAAGCACGTGCTTCCCGGTGACTACCCCGGCATGGACTTCAGCAAAATGAACATTTATCTGGTAGAAGGCATGGATCGGGTGCTGCCGCCCATGTCACCGGAGTCCAGTGAAAAGACCAGACGCTATCTGGAGGAAGTAGGCATCATAGTCAAATTGAACACCCTGGTGGAGTCTTATGATGGCCAGACGGTGACCTTCAAGGGCGGCGAACAGATCAAGACGCAAACCCTCATCTGGGCGGCCGGCGTGTCAGGCGCTCAGATTCAGGGGCTTCCGCCAGAGTCCAGTGAGCGGGGCCGTTACCTGGTGAACAAGTTCAACCAGGTGCTGGGCTTCAATGATGTCTTCGCCATTGGTGATATTGCCGCCATGAAGACCGAAAAATGGCCCAAAGGGCACCCGGGGGTGGCGCAGCCCGCCATTCAGCAAGGCAAGCACCTGGCCAAGAACCTGAAGCGGCTAGTGCGCCGGGAACCGCTTGAACCGTTTGAATACTATGACAAAGGCTCCCTGGCCATTATAGGGCGTAACCGGGCGGTGGCCGACTTGCCCAAAAACATGCACCTCAGCGGTTTCATTGCCTGGATGGCCTGGCTCTTTGTGCACATTTACTACCTCATTGGCTTTAGGAACAAGGTAGTGGTGCTGGCCAACTGGGTGTACAAGTTCTTTACCTATGAGAACAGCACACGCCTTATCATCAGGCCTTTCCTGCGGAAGGAAGATATAGCAGGGCAGGAGTTTGTGCGCAAGCAGGCAGACCTTGATTAAGTAGGAATCAACGTTTCATAGCAGCTTTCCTGTTTTCGGCCTGTTTTCCCAAAAACAGGCCGAAAACAGGAAAGTGAACCCTCTGGGTTAATCCTTTGCCTGCCATGGTTGGTGTTCTCGCTAGCAACTCACTGGGCGGTTCAGTTGCAGAGGCACCTACTTAGCCTGAGAACCTGTTAATAGTTTTCCGTTTACTTGTTTACAAGCGTAAGCCAGCGCCCAATATTTGGGGCTTGTCAGTTGAGACGAATCAGCAGCTTGCCCTTCCAAAAAAAGCTAAATGGAAAGCTTGCGCCAGAGAAGGGAATGCCTTTTAAATAGCTTCTAAAACAAAAAGCCCCGCTGTGGCAACAGCGGGGCTTTTTAAAGATAGTCAATATGGTAGATTAACCAATGGCAACACGCTTGAACTCAGTCACGGTCATGCCTTTGTTAGTGTTATCTAACAATTTAGCAATGGTTACAGATGGGTCTTTCACGAACTCCTGGTTCAACAACGTGCTTTCTTTGTAGAACTTGTTCAGTTTGCCTTGGGCAATTTTCTCCAGCATTTCCTCTGGTTTGCCTTCCTGGCGAGCCTGCTCTTTCCCAATCTCAATTTCGCGTTCAATAGTAGCGGCGTCAACTCCGTCTTTGTCAACCGCGATAGGGCGCATAGCGGCAATTTGCATAGCTACGTCTTTGCCTACTTCAGTTACTTCTTTACCGCCGGTGTTGGTTAAACCTACCAACACACCCAGTTTACCGTTTGAGTGGTTGTAAGCAACAACTTTCTCAGCAGAAACAGTCTCATAAGACACTACGTCAATTTTCTCACCAATTTTACCCATCAGGTCAGTGATGTGGTCTTGCAGCGAACGGCCGTCTGTCTGTGGCGTAGCCAACAGTTCTTCTTTGGTGGCAGCGTTGGTAGAAACCGCGGCGCTTAATACCGCTTGTGCCAGGTTTTTGAAATCTTCTACTTTAGATACCGGCTCAGTCTCGCAGGCTAACGCGATTACTTTACCTACAGTACCTTCAGCGTTTACTTGCGTTAAAACAGCTCCTTCAGAAGTAGCGTTGTCAGCGCGCTTGCTGGCAATTTTCTGACCTTGCTTACGCAGAATATCTTTGGCTGCTTCAAAGTCGCCGTTGGCCTCAGTCAGGGCTTTTTTGCAGTCCATCATACCAGCGCCAGTCTCTTGGCGAAGTCTGTTTACATCTTGTGCTGTAATAGCCATTTTTCTTTTATTAAGAAGTACGGATAAAAAGTTTTATGAGGGTGGGGTTGCTTTCTCGCAACGCCTTTTAAGCCTTTAAATCTTTGTCTTTCCTGCTGCCATGGGCTCTGTCAGGAACCGCTTCTGCAGAACCTGGTTGCCTTGGCTTGCAGGAACAATCTTTAAAGAGGCTGTTATCAAAAAGAAACTGAACATTAGTGGCCAGGCTTCCTAATGTTCAGTTTCTTTGACAGTGATCTTATGAGGTTAGGAGCTTATTCAGCCTCTACTTTCTCGGCAATGCCTTCTTCCTCGGCACGTTTTCTGTCTGAATCTTCTTTGTCTACTTTACGCTCAGACAAACCTTCTTCAATGGCTTTGCCAATCAAAGAAGTGATCAGGGCGATAGACTTAGAAGCGTCATCATTGGCCGGGATTGGGAAATCAACCAGCTCTGGGTTAGAGTTGGTGTCTACAATCGCGAATACGGGCAGGTTCAGTTTGTGGGCTTCTTTGATCGCAATAGACTCACGCTTCACGTCCACTACAAACAAGGCTGCCGGGAGACGGGACAGGTCAGCAATACCACCCAACACACGCTCCAGTTTCTCGCGCTCACGAGACAGCATCAAACGCTCACGTTTCGCCATGGCGGCATACGCGGTGTTTTCTTTCACCATTTTGTCAATGGTAGACATTTTCTTCAATGACTTACGAACAGTCTGGAAGTTGGTGAGCATACCACCTAACCAACGGTCAGTCACATAAGGCATTTTCAGGCGTTTCGCCTCTTCTGCCACTATGTCCTGCGCTTGTTTCTTGGTAGCCACAAACATGATCTTGCGGCCAGACTTGGCAATCTGCTTGATAGCAGCAGTAGCCTCATCTAAAGACACAAGGGTTTTGTTCAGGTCAATGATGTGAATGCCGTTTTTCTCCATGAAAATGTAAGGAGCCATTTTAGGATCCCATTTTCTGGTAAGGTGACCAAAGTGTACACCGGCATCCAGTAAATCTTTATATGTGGTATTAGCCATGATATTGATACAGCTGATGAAATATTAACGTTTAGAGAACTGGAACGAACGACGGGCTTTGCGCTTACCGAATTTCTTACGCTCCACCATACGTGGGTCACGCGTTAAGAAACCTTCTTTTTTCAGGGCCGGACGGGTCTCAGCGTTTTCTTCTACCAATGCCTTGGTAATCGCCAGACGAAGGGCCTCTGCCTGACCGGCAACGCCACCGCCTTTGATATTCGCCTTAATGTCGTATTTGCCCACCCCGTCAATCAGCACCAATGGCTGCTGCACAATGGTTTGCAACACTTCACTAGGGAAGTATTCCTTAATATCTCTATCGTTAATAGTGATATTCCCTTGCCCTGACGTCATGTAAATGCGCGCCACCGAGGTTTTTCTTCTACCAGATGTATTGAGAACTTCCATTAAATATGTCTAGATTATTTTGTAAGTTTTACTTGAACAGGCTGTTGTGCCGCATGTGGGTGCTCTGCACCTGGGTACACAAACAGGTTGCGGAATTGCTCACGGCCCAGACGGGACTTGGGCAACATCCCTTTCACCGCACGCTCTACCAGCAGCGTAGAAGATTTGGCTTTCAACTCACGGGGAGTGAAGGTGCGCTGGCCGCCTGGGTAACCGGTGTGGGTTACAAAGGTTTTCTTATCCCACTTCTTGCCAGTCATACGAACTTTATCCGCATTGATCACAACCACGTTATCTCCGCAGTCTGCGTTAGGCGTGAAAGAAGGTTTGTTTTTGCCGCGAAGGATCATCGCGATCTGAGAGGCCACACGGCCAAGGGTTGAGTCTCCGGCGTCTATCACTACCCAGCCTTTATTAGCGGCCGCCTTATTAACTGATAGCGTCTTATAACTTAAGTGGTCCATTATTAAATGGTTAACGGTGAAAAGAATTTACTTTTTCTTGAAAATGGTCACAAAGATACGCGCTTTCTTTTTGGTATGCAACACTCCCTTAATTTATTGCCTTGAAAATCAGGCGAATTTAGAAAGAGTCAGAGTGGTGGCAGTAGAGGAGGCCTCCCGTTGTTATCTGGGGTAGAAGCGCTTGAGAGTTGTTTTGGGATAAACAGGCCAGAAACGGAAATTGGCGCAGAGGCCCGCAGGTCTTCCGGGCGCTAGGGGGCCGGTAGCAGTCCTGAGTCTTGGGTTCTGAGTCAAACATGTGATTTGGTTTCAGTTGGGGAAACAACTTGCCACGCGTAAAACCCACCACTGCCCCTCCCAGGAGGGGAGTATCAGGAATGCGTGGGGCAAGTGGCGGGTGACCGTACATCTGGCGAATGCGTATCCCTCGGCTGTCCGGAATTTGCCATCCCGGGCCTGTTACCTGCGGATTTGCAATCCGCGGCGCCTGAAGATCAAACGTGCCGCCACGGGGATTGCAAATCCCCTCAGTACCAGCTTCCGGATTGCAAATCCGGAAGAGCACTGTGATTGGCAGAACGCAACTATATGCGCCAAAAAGAGGGTGATCTGGCATGCGTGTCCTCCTGAGTAAACATTCCCCTTCGCCCCTTCAAAGGGGGAGTATTGGAGTGAGTTCTGAGTCTTGAGTTCAGAGTCCTTTCTTTTTCCCCTAGGCAATTCAGCATGGATGAAGTAGCAATGTCTGGTTTCGCAGCCGCGCCGCGAGGGCAGGCAGAGACGGCCCATCAGTAGGAACGCGTCTGGAGGCCCGCGCCAGCGCGGGATGTGGGAAACCATTCGCAACAGGCAAGCAATAATGAACAATCAACGATTCCCCCGACTGATGTGCGCAGCACGGGCTCGCCTCAGGCTAGCGGGACAGCACTAGTTACCTACTGAAACAGACAGAGCAAGTAAGGAAGTAGCAGGAGGGGAAGCCAAACCAGTCCTGGGGTGAGCGCCTCTGTTAATACGGTGCCGAAGGCAACGACAAAGGCCTAGTTTTAACAGCAGTGCGAACCGCCAGGACGGGGCCCCGCGGCCGTGAGCGCTTACCGGAAAGATGAAACGATACAGTGAGTGAGGCATTGCGTCAAACGCCAAAGCCAAGGGAACAGCGAACTACGCATTGCCCTTGCAGCAGCATGACTATAAGGCACCTCATCCAGCAGCCCAGCCAGGGTAACAACAGACTACACATTGCCCCAAAAGAACAACATACTACGCATTCCCGCAATGCAACATGGTAGCCCGTGAGGCACTGCTTCCAATAGCCCCGCCAGGGAAACAACGAACCATGCATACCCGCGGCAAAAAGCAGACACACCTTATTAAACCAAGCAGAGACGGCAATGCTGAATTAAGCAGAGGAGATGAACCCTGCCGCCAAGAGAACAACAAACAACCCCCCGCTACCCATGCTGCCGTAGCAGCTTCACCAGCACCTGAAAATCTTTGGGGTATTCTGCCGTAACCATGACGGGTTCATTATTCAAAAGTGTAAAGCCCAACTGGTATGAGTGCAGGGCGAACCGTTTGATCACCGGTTGCTCCTCTGTGTTCTTGGCCAGATTGAACTTGCGTTTCAGGGTGGAGAGGTACAGCGGCTCCCCGCCGTACAGTTCATCCTGCACAATGGGGGCTTTCAAGAAAGCCAGGTGCAGACGAATCTGGTGCATACGTCCCGTAATAGGCTTACACGCCAGCAGGGTGTGGCGGCCAAACTTCTCCAGCGTGGTGAAATAGGTTTGGGCAGGCTTGCCCTTGTAGGCCAGTTTGGCCACTCCTTTGAGACCGGGTTGAATGGCGCGGTCAACCAGTTCATCTTGGAAGGCATGGCTTCCCCAGGCTACCGCGTGGTACACCTTCTGCACCTGCCGGTTCTCAAACTGCATGGAGAGGTGGCGGTAGGCCTCCGGGTTCTTGGCAATGGCCAGGCAGCCCGAGGTTTCCTTGTCCAGGCGGTGGCAGGCCTGGGCGTCTGGGTGGTACTGGCGGGCCAGGGCCAAGAGGTTGGTGGCGTTGAGGGCGCGGTCTTCCAGCGTGGCCAGAAACGGTGGTTTGTTCACCACTATATAATCATCATTCTCAAAAATGATGAGGTCCTGAAAAGCAGGTAACTTCATAGAAACAGCTAAAGGTGGGCCTGGGTGATTTCTGTTTTCGGCCTGTTTTTCTAAAAACAGGTTGAAAACAGCTACGGCCTTTCACGCAACAAAGGTACCGAATATTTTCTGGTAAGGGGAACGGTCGTTTTGGGGCTGTTTTGGCCAAAACAGCCCCAAAACAGAAACTATTCCTTCAGTGTGGGCAGTTTGAACCGGAGCGTGGTGCCTTGCCCCACCTCACTGGAGACCGCTATCACAGACTGGTGCGCCTCTACAATGTGTTTGGAGATGGCCAGCCCAAGGCCAGACCCCCCCCCAGACGTATCACGGGTGCGGCTCTTGTCTATGCGGTAGAAGCGCTCAAAAATGCGGTTGAGGTGCTCTTTGGGAATACCCGGGCCGTCATCCCGCACGGTGATGAGCGTTTTCTTTTTGCCGTCCTGGAACGAGAGCCAGATGTTGCCGTTTTCCAGCCCGTACTTGATGGCGTTGTCAATGAGGTTGATGAGTACCTGCTTGATCCGGCCCCGGTCAGCAAGTACGTCAAAGACTTCGTGGGGCGGGGTGAGCAGGTGCAGGGTGATGTGTTTAGAGGCGGCTTTCCCTTCCAACTGCTCAAACACCTCCTGCCCCAGCTCATTCAAATCAAAGGGGGCCTTCTTCATCTGGATCACCCCTTTCTCCAACTGGGAGATGGTGATCAGGTCCTGCACCAGAGTGTCTAGCCCGTCTAAGCTTTTGGCGGCTTTCATCAGGAACTTGTCCCTGACGCGCTCATCATCCATGGCACCGTCCAGCAGGGTGTGAATAAAGCCCTGGGCGGCGAAGATGGGGGTTTTCAGCTCATGTGATACATCGGCCAGAAATTCGCGGCGCATCACCTGCAGGCGTTTCAGCTCGTCAATCTCTTTCTGGTTGCGCTCAGCAATGAGGTAAATCTCATCTTTGATGCGCTTGAGCGGGTCTGGCCTGAACAGGAATTTGCTGCTCATCTGCTTGAACTCCTTGCGCTTGAACTTCTCCAGCCCGGCGTAGATGTTGTTGATTTCCCTGAACACCAGCGCCTCATAAGAGAAGTACACCAGCAGGAAGCAGGCCGAGAAGGTGAATCCCAGCACCAGCACCATTTGCTTAAAGCTCAGCTGCGGCGCTAAAATGAGGTACGCCGTGATAATGAAAGCCACCAAAAAGGCCACTGCAACAGCAATGGCCCGGGAACCTACTCTAATCCCTTTTTTAGGGGCAGGTTTAGTCTGTGTTGAATTTGTAGCCAACGCCTTTGATGGTCTTGATCTGATCTTCGCCAATTTTCTCCCTCACTTTTCTGATGTGCACGTCAACGGTACGGGCAATCACGTAGACATCGTTCCCCCACACGTTGTTGAGGAGCTCGTCGCGGCTGAAGACCTTGTTCGGCGTAGCCGCCAGAAAGGCCAGCAGTTCAAATTCTTTCTTGGGCAGGGTGATTTTCTGCTCGCCTTTGAGCACCATGAAGCTGGTACGGTCAATACGCAGCTCCCCAATCTCAATCACCTGGGTCTGCTCCGGGCCCTGGCTGCTCTCGCGGCGCTTGTAGGCGGCCAGACGGCTAATGAGGGCGCGCGGCTTGATGGGCTTGACAATGAAGTCGTCTGCCCCGGCCTCAAAGGCGGCCACCTCAGAGAACTCCTCACTGCGGGCGGTCAGGAACAGGATGTGCGTGTCTTTGAACTTGGGGTCTTCCCTGAGCTGGCGGCAGGCGGTGATGCCGTCCATCACGGGCATCATCACATCCAGCAGAATAATGTCTGGGGTGATTCTTTTGGCGGTTTTGAGCGCCTCCTGGCCGTTTTCGGCGTGAGACACTTCATAGCCTTCCTTCTCCAGGTTGTACTGCAACAACTCTACAATATCTGGGTCATCATCTACTACCAGAATCTTATATTTAGCCGGCGTTTGCATAAAGTATGCGTTAAATTGAAAAGAGTATCACAAGTGGCTAGTCTCTTCGAAATGTCAGGCTAAAATCGCTAGGGTAAGTGGAGAATCGCGAATCTCTGAATTTCAAGTCAAAGATAGGGAATATGTTGTTAGTTGTTTGTTTTTAGTTGCCCAGGGCGTTTTTTACAGGTGCCAGGCAAACCAAGAACAGAGGTGCAGAAGCGGTGAGGGTGGGGCGGGCGCCTGTAAAGTCACTAGGGTGGCCATTCCTGTTTTAGACCTGTTTTCAGAAAAACAGCCCCAAAACAGACGGCAGCGCAACGCTTACACGGCCGCGGTGGCTGCTATCGTTACGTTTATCTTTCCAAGCCGCAAAGTCCAATGCCAGGCCGCTTTCCCGCTCTTACCGTTTTCATAACGCGCTAGTAAGTTCTTAAAACCGCTCTACAAGAACCTCCCGCGGCGGCTCTACGCTACCAGAACTTACCCCTAAACAGCTTTCCCAGAAAACTCAGTGACGAACCACTCTGGACTCAGAACTCTTGACTCAGGACTCTTTCAGGGCGTGCCCCTGCGGGTCGGGCGCTATACGCTGCAAGCCCACAGGGCCGCGGCGGGGCCTTGGCCCTGTGGGCTTGCAGCTGCTATCCCTCACGCGCGGCCGGGCAAACCGCTGCAAGTGGCAAGCTGTTTCCTGTTTTGGAGCCGTTTTTTCAAAAACAGCCCCAAACCAGTGAGGGCCGCCCCGGTCAACTTGGGCGGCCCTCACTGGTTCTCCTGACTGCTGGCAACAGGAACTGATATTACTTGACCAGGTTTAACCTGCTCTTCAGGCCGCTGTACTTGTAGAGGTTTACTTTAACGGATCCCACAAACATTTCGGCCTCAAACAGAACCGGTGCCTTGTTCTCGTCATTTGAAAAATAGACAGAGATGGCGTCTTCGCCTTTGAACAGTTTGTTTGACGGCATCTTGGGGGTAAGGCGGTGCGCCCTGATCTTGCCGGCCTTGGTGTCAACCGTAGTCACCCCTTTGTAAGTAACGGTCATGTCAAAGACCTCATCCCCCAGAAAGCCAGACATTTTCAAGGTTTGCCCCGGTTTGTAGCTGTCTAAATCAAGGGTGCGCAAGTAGTAGAAGCCGCTCACCATGTCCTGCACGTTGTCTGGCACTTTGTACACCTGGTTCTTTTCTTTGTCACGGCTGTCATTGACCACCACCACGTTGCGGGCATGGTCAAAGTCTGTAGTCTCTTTGCGCTTGTAGCTGCCTTCTTCAATGTTACGGTGGAACCGCAGCGGCTGCATGGTAGAGGTGTCTATGAAAGAGCTCCAGGTGTCCCGTATGCGGTGAAAGAAGTCAAAGGAGCCGGTGGTTTTGCCGCTCACGGTGGTGAGGTAGCACGGGCGGTTGTTGATGCGCTGCAGGTTGGAAGACACGTTGATGGTGGCCTCTCCCGCATTGATGATGCCGTAGTGCACTTTGTATTGCAGAACCTCGCCAGGGGCGAAGCTGTCATTCTTCATGGTGCGCAGGGTGTCCTTCAACGCGAAGCCGCTCAGCACCAGCCCAAGAAGAGGGAGTATCAAAAGTAGTTGATGTTTCAATCGCATAAGCTGTTCAATCAGGTGTACCTGTGCCTATTCAAATGTCGTACCAAATCTGGTTAGGTGCTTGGCTGGTACAAATCTAAAGTTTTCAGGTGAACTTCACCTAAACAAAAACGGCACCCTGAAAGGTGCCGTTTTTGTCTTATTTTTTCTGTTATTCATTGTCTTCCAGGGCGGCCGCCACCTTGTCTGGCTCGCCTTTTACCAGAGCTCTGATTTTCGTCTCAATGTCCTGCATGAGCTCTTCGTTGTCCAGCAGCAGCTGTTTTACCGCGTCACGGCCCTGGCCTAAGCGGTCACCGTTGTAGGAGAACCAGGAACCAGATTTCTGGATAATGTTCAACTCCACGCCCAGGTCAAGGATTTCGCCTACTTTGGAGATACCCTCGCCGTACATGATGTCAAACTCCACCACTTTGAACGGAGGCGCCACTTTGTTTTTCACCACCTTCACCTTGGTGCGGTTACCGGTAATGTTATCAGCCCCCTCTTTGATCTGCCCAATGCGGCGGATGTCCAGACGTACGGAGGCGTAGAACTTAAGGGCGTTACCACCGGTAGTGGTTTCCGGGTTCCCGAACATGACGCCAATCTTCTCCCGCAACTGGTTGATGAAGATACACAAGCAGTTGGTTTTGTTGATGGTACCGGTCAGCTTACGCAGGGCCTGTGACATCAAACGGGCCTGAAGCCCCATTTTGCTGTCCCCCATGTCGCCTTCTAGTTCGCCTTTAGGCACCAGAGCGGCCACTGAGTCAATCACAATGATATCAATCGCGCCAGAGCTGATCAGGTGGTCCGCAATCTCCAGGGCTTGCTCGCCGTTGTCTGGCTGGGCTATCAAGAGGTTTTCTGTGTCAATGCCGAGTTTCTCAGCGTAGGTTTTATCAAAAGCATGCTCGGCGTCAATGAAAGCGGCAATACCGCCTTGCTTCTGCGCCTCAGCAATGGCATGCATAGTGAGCGTGGTTTTACCGGAAGACTCCGGGCCGTAGATTTCTACCACCCTGCCACGCGGAAGACCCCCAATTCCCAAGGCGATGTCTAGCCCGAGGGAACCGGTAGAGATGGCCCCTACGTCCACCACTTGGTTGTCGCTCAGCTTCATGACCGTGCCTTTGCCATAGGCTTTGTCCAGCTTGTCAATGGTGAGTTGAAGCGCTTTCAGTTTTTCGGTGTTTACACTCATGTCTGTGTTTTCTTTGCTTAAATTTAGGTCTAAATTACTACTTCCTGAGCCAATCTGCAAACGCTTGCCGCGGCGTCTCAGCTGCTTCTAAGACAGGGTCTGGAGGTGTATAAATGAAACACCCAAAGTACCGGATTTGTGCCAAGATATGCTACTTTTTTTAGTTTTATTTTTAGCTGTTTGCTATTGGTGATAGTATTGTTTTAACGGGCTGAGCAGCACGTGCTTGGTACAGTCTGGCTGTGGGCGGCCGGTTTCCCCTCTTTCTGAAACAAAGCAGGGGAGAGATTAGTTACACCCGGGCTGAGAATTTTCAGGGGTAAGCGCGGCATACCTGCCGGGGCAGGCATTCTGTTTTAGCCCTGTTTTAGAAAAAGTAAGCCAGAAACGGCCTGGCCAGAAGGGGAGGGGAAGTTTGTAAGGGGGGCGCCCTCCCTTTTTTCCTTCTTTTAAGTATCTTTCGGTTTGGTGCGGCGGCCTCAGGGAGCAGATGCCGTGCGCTCAACTTGTTTGCAGCTGTTGCGTTACCAGGGGTGACATTAAGAATCATATGCTAAAAAAATGGCTTTTCATGGCCGTAGGAGCCGCTTTTGCCGGGCAGAACGCCTTGGCGCAGTTAAACAACAAGGCGCTGGAGCAGCGGTTTCCGGTGAAACCAGACCAGACGGGTGAGCTGCAGCTGGGCCTCAACGCCTTGGGGTACCAGAAAAACAATGAGTACTTCAATGACATCGCCGAAGGCTATACGCTGTTTGGCTATCACCTGAACCCGCGCCTCATCTACTTTGCCAGCCCTAACGTGCGCATTGACGTAGGGGTGCAGGTGCAGAAAGACTTCGGGACGAACAAGTATTCAATGGTGCAGCCCACGTTCACCATCCGGTATGAGAAAGACGGCAAAGCGCTGTTGTTTGGTAATCTGGAGGGCAACGTGAACCACGGGTACATTGAGCCGCTGTATGATTTTGAGCGCGTGATCACCAACCGGCTGGAGAACGGCCTCCAGTTCCTGCTGGACAAACCCGGGGTGAAGCTGGACGCCTGGATGGACTGGCAGCGCTACATCAGGCGCATGGACCCGTTTCAGGAGGAAATTGCCGGGGGCGCTTCTGCTGAGCTGCGGCTGTATGAAACGCCCGTTTCGCTTGATTTTCCAGAAAATAAGCCGGAAACAGAAACTTACATCGGGCTTCCGCTCCAGTTCACCGCCCAGCACCGCGGCGGCCAGATTGATGACACAGAACTGCCGCTGGTGACGTTGCTGAACGTGGCGGCCGGATTGGTGCTCAGGAGGACCTATAACAGGAGAGTACTCAAGGCGCTGCATTTTCAGCCGTACGTGGTGGGCTGGAAGGATTTCTCCAATGAGAAGAACCTGCCGTTCACGCAAGGGGGGGGCATTTACCTCAATGCGGGCGTAGACACCAAGTACCAGAACGTGATGCTGAGCTACTGGCGCGGGAGCGGCTATTATGCAGAACTGGGCGGCAAGCTGTTCCAGTCAGTGTCTACCAACTTCAAAAGCCCCGGCTACACAGACAAGACCCGCCAGCTGCTGATTCTGCGGCTCATGCATGACATCAAACTCATGGAAGGGCTCATGCTCACCCTGCGGCTGGAGCCCTACTATGACCTGGACAACCCCGCCCTGGAGTTCTCCAACAGCCTGCACCTCAACTTTAACTCAGACTTCTTCCTGGCGCGGCTCAAAAAGCGCTAAGGGCATGTTTTCAGGTTAATTTTACCGGCTAAAAGTACCAGCAAACGGTTCTGCAGAGGCAGTTTTTGAGCTGCGTAGCAGCACTGCGGGAAAAGTGTGCAGGCAGTTTCTTTTTATGAGCGTTTTGCAGCCTGAGAGATCCATTGAAACAGGCTCTGGCGTTTTTGGCCTGTTTTCCAGAAAACAGGTCAAAAACGCCAGAGCAGCTGCAGGGCAAAATCATTACGCTGAAAACTGTAGCAGCACAACTCCCGCGGTTCCCCGCCGCTGTCTGTGACGGTGGGGGTGTAGGTTCTGGTGAGGGTGAAGCCGGTGCGCTCGGCCACTTTCTGGCTGCGGGTGTTGGCTTTGGCGCACCGCAGGCTCACGCTTTCCATTCTCAACACCTGAAACGCGTATTTGAGTACGGCTTTCAGGGCCTCGGTGGCATATCCCTGGCCTTCGGCGGCGCCGGAAAGGTAGTAACCCACTTCTGCGTACAGTTTGCCGCGGGCCAGCCGCCTGAGGGTAACGTCGCCAATGTAATCTTCAGTGTCTTTCCTGAAAATGCCCAGACTGTAGAGGTCGCCCGCCCGGCGCTGGTAGGTCATGGTCCTGATGCGGTGGGCGGCGTCTTCCAGGGTCTGCACCGCCGCGGTGCGGTCTGGGAAATCTGTGAGCAGCCGGCTCCGGTTTTCCTGTAAGAGCCGCCAGAAAGGGAGGGCCATCTCGGGTGAATAGGCCCGTAGCCAGAGTCTATGGGTTGAAAGTTCAAGGGTGGCTGGCGAAGGTACTGCTGTCTGCCGCATAGGTCTCTTTCTTCTTGGTTCCTTCTTTTATCTACGGGCCTTGCCCGCCGGTGTGACAGGAATTTCAACTAATTGTGCGGGCTTCCCGTTATTCTTTCAGAAATGTACATGAAAACAATGGAAGGAAGATTAGCAAACAAAGTGGCCATTGTCACAGGAGGTGGCACGGGCATAGGCGAAGCCATCTGTAAGAAATTTGCCCGGGAGGGCGCCCGCGTAGTGGTGTGCGGGTTCCCGGAAGATCCTGTAGAAGAGGTGGCCAAGGCCATTCGGGAGGAAGGCGGCACGGCCATCTCGTTCACGGGTGACATCTCTCTGGAGCCAAACGCCAAACGCTGTGTAGAGCTGGCGGTGAAACAGTACGGCCAGCTTGATATTCTCATCAACAACGCCGGGGTGTTCCCCGCCACCTCTCTGTTGCAGGACTACCCCACAGAGGCGTTTGAGTACATGCTGAAAAACAATGTTGCCAGCACCTTCATGATGAGCCGGGCCGCCCTGCCGGAGCTGCACAAGACGCACGGCAATATTATTTCTGCGGGCTCAGAGGCCGGTCTGATTGGGATTGCCCAAAACACGCCTTACGGCGGAACCAAGGGTTTTAACCACGCCTTCATGCGGGGCTTGGCGGTAGAGCAGGCCCAGTTTGGGGTACGCTGCAACTGCGTGTGCCCCGGCCCCATAGACACCGCCTGGACCCACAAAGAAACCGGCCCCATGGACAAGGAAATGGAGCAGAGTATGATACAGGCTACGCCGTTGGGCCGGCGCGGCACCCCGGAGGAGGTAGCCAACGTCTACGCCTTTCTGGCCTCAGATGAAGCCTCTTACGTGACCGGGGCCCTGTATTTTGTAGACGGCGGCGTCACTGTAGCCAAAGGCCCGGTGGGCGACAAAGTGAAGGGGAGCCTCAAGAAAGAACCCAACGGCACCCTGAAGACAGAGCACAGCCTTGACGGCCATACCCAGATACGGGAAGAACATCAATAACCGCTAACACGTAGAATATCACCCGCTTCTATGCAACAGGGCGGGTGTTTTGCTTTTAAGGGTGCTTACATGTTGAATTGGGCATTGAAAACGGCTGGCGTTGGGGTTTACTGTAGCGGCTTCAAGCCAGAAGCAGTGCTGCCCAGGCAGTAGAAAGTGAAAGGGCGGCAGGGCCTGCCAAGGCGGTTGCAGCACAAAAGGCTACAGGTAAACTTGCTCTGGAACAGTACCACGGCAAGCCGAAAGGAGGAGCAACTATGCGGGTGAAAAGCGTTTACCACTCATTGCAGGAGTACGGCAGGGGGATCATTGGCGGTCTGCTCTTCAGCCTGCCCATGCTCTACACCATGGAGGTCTGGTGGACCAGCTTTGATGTGAGCCCCTGGCAGTTGATGCTGTACGTGGCCCTCACCTTTGTCTTGCTGCTGGCGTACAACGCCTATGCAGGTCTCCGGGCCAGTGCCTCCTGGAAAGAGGTGGCCATTGACTCAGTAGAAGAGCTGGGGCTGGGGCTGGTGTTGTCTTTCCTCTTCCTGTGTTTGCTGGGCCGTATTGTTCCCGGCGAAATGTCTCTGCAGCGAATAGTGTACATGGTGGCCGTAGAAGCCATGCCCGTGGCTATTGGCGTCTCGGTGGGGACAGCCCAACTGGGGGCGTCTCCAGAAGACGAGGAAGAGGAGAAGGCAGACCGGGAGCCGGCTTCCAGCCTGCCGGGCCAAAAGCAGGGAGACGCCTCTACGCTGGAGCAGATCCTGCTGGCCACCTGCGCGGGCATGCTATTTGCCGCCAACATTGCCCCTACAGATGAGGTGATGGTAATTGCCACCGGTGCCACACCGGTGCAGCTGCTGCTCATGCTGCTGGTCTCACTTTCCCTCAGTGGGGCCATTTTGTTTTACATTGGGTTCAGGGGGGCGTATGAGACACCCGCCCAAAAAGCGCCCAGCCTGCTGGAGGTGGTGTGGGGGCTCAGCCTGACCTTCGCCTCCTCGGTTTGCGTGTCAGCGGGGGCACTGTGGTTTTTTGGGAGGTTTGAGGGCGTGGGTCTGCAGGTTGGCGTAGAGGCTACGGTGGTACTGACGGTGGTGGCGGCTCTGGGCGCCTCGGCCGGAAGGTTCTTACTGGATCAGGAGTACAGAGATGAAAAGCAGGAGGAATGAAAAAAAATGCATTGGAATGGTGTGTGTTTGGGGCCAGCGTGCTGCTGATTGTGGCATTGATTGGGTATCTGGGGGTAAAAGCCATTACGTACCAGAGCACTCCCCCAGACCTGCGGGTAGAGATCATGCCTGAAAAGGATATATTGCGCCGCAATATTCAGCGCATAGAACTGATCAACCACGGCGAGCAGACGGCAGAGAATGTGGCGGTTGAGGTGGTGCTACTGGTGCAAGGCAAAGAAACGGAGACCGCAGAGGCCCTTTTCCCGTTGGCCCCCAAAGAAAGCAAACAGGAGGCGTGGGTTACCTTCAGAACGCCGCCGGCAGAAGGGCAGAGGTTCAACGTGCACATTCTGGGGTATAACAAACCCTAAAAGAGAGGATGCCCCCACTTGTTGGTTGGGCTTTCCCCGCTTTTAGGGCTCTATCTGGTCATACGCTGCCCGCTGGGGCAGGTGTCTGTGCGGGGGAACGGGGTCAAAGGCTGTTTTCGGCCTGATTTCTGAAAACTAGCCCCAAAACAGGGAACACCGCAAGCTCTTCTATTTCATGGCGCTACTAAGGCTAATGCTGCCGCTCCCTATTTGTTCAGGAACGGATAGTTGTACTGCAGGGGGCTTCCCAGTTGCTGCAGGCGGGCAATGACTTCCATGGAGTGGGCAATCTCGTTGAAATACTCCAGCCTTCTGATCAGCTGCTCCTTTAACAGGACTGTGCCGTCACCGGTTTTGATGTAGGCGCGCTTGTCTTCCAGAATCTGGTGCATGGCGTCCAGCACGTGTTTGCCTTCGCGCATGTACAGGTCATGAAACTCCACCAGGGCGTCAAACCCGCCTTTGGTCACTTGAAAGTGAAAGCCTTTCTGGTTCAGGACATCGCAGAGCAGGTTTATCTCCAGCGGCATGGAAATGTGGTAGGGCGTAGTGCGCACATCTAAGCCTTTTTTGATATAGCCGAAGATTGTTTCTAAGTTATTCTCAAAGCGTTCGTAGAGAGCGGCTGCTTCCATGGGTGTAGGGTTAGGTATAGGCACAAAAGTACACAATGGCTTGCTCTTTTGCATTACCCAATGTACTGGTGCGGCCAAGGTTCTGTGCGTTTTAGCGCTGTTTTCAGAAAAGTAGCCCGAAAACGGAAAGTATTCCCTGGTGGTTTGGAGGAAGGGGATGGTGCGTTTCTGGCCTGTTTTTCTGAAAACAGACCCAAAACGGCTACAGCAGCCCTTTGATGATCTGCTCTACGGTAATGCCTTCGGCCTCTGCCTTGAAGTTGCGCACCAGGCGGTGCCGCAGAATAGGAATGGCAACTGCCTGCACGTCTTCAATGTCTGGGGAATATTTTCCGCGGAGCAGGGCGTTGCACTTGGCCCCCATGATCAGGTGCTGTGAAGCCCTTGGCCCGGCGCCCCACTCCAGGTACTGCTGGGTCTGCGGGCCCGCCATTTCTGTGTCTGGGCGGGTGGCGTGTACCAGTTTTACCGCATACTCTACCACGTTGTCTGTGACTGGTACGCGGCGCACCAGCTGCTGAAAGGCCACAATCTCATCTGCATGCAGGACCACCTTGGGCTGGTGCTTCCGGTCACCGGTGGTGTTCTTTACAATCTGAAGTTCGGCCTCGTAACTGGGGTAGGTGAGGGCCACATGGAACATGAAGCGGTCTAACTGCGCCTCTGGCAGCGGGTAGGTGCCTTCCTGTTCAATGGGGTTCTGCGTGGCCAGCACAAAGAAGGGCCGCGGCAGGTGGTAATGGTGCCCGGCCACGGTCACTGAATACTCCTGCATGGCTTCTAACAGGGCGGCCTGGGTCTTGGGGGGCGTGCGGTTGATCTCATCTGCCAGAACAATGTTGGCAAACACAGGGCCCTTCACAAACTGGAACTGGCGGTTCTGGTCAAGAGTCTCAGAGCCCAGAATGTCAGAGGGCATGAGGTCTGGCGTAAACTGCACCCGGTTGAACGAAAGATCCAGGGAGGAGGCAATGGTATGGATCAGGAGCGTTTTGGCCAGCCCCGGCACCCCCACCAAAAGACAATGCCCCTGACAAAAAACAGCGGTAAGCACTAGTTTTACCACCTCTTCCTGCCCAATAATGGTTTGGGAGATTTCAGAGGTCAGGCGCCCGTAGGCTTGGTAAAGCGCGTCAGCGGCTTCTTTGTCAGAGGCGAATGGCATATTCAGAGAAAGTTATTGTTCTAACCTACAGGCTTCAAATTCTGGCGCTACGTCAACAAACACGGTGTCTTTGTTTTTCTCAAACCACTCACTGATGGCTCTGTTGCGTTTGTTGCTCAGGGCGGCCGTGGCAATCTTGGTGTAGTCGTCCTGTAAATTGGCCTGGTGCGGAGGTGTTTTAGACTTCAGGTACAAGATGCGCATGGCGTCTTTCCCGTCTTCTGTACGGTAAGGGAGCGGTCGGCTGATCTCTCCTACCTGCAGGGTGTCTACCACAAAGAAAACAGAAGGGTCCAGTTTGTCTACCGGAATGTAGGTGGTGGCGCTGTTACCCAGAGACATCATGCCGCCGTTGCCCTTGCTGAGCATGTCATCTGAGAATTCTTTGGCTGCTTTGGCAAACGTCATGCTGTCGTTCTGGATCAGGGTCCTGATGCTGTCCAGGAACTGGGCGGTCTGCTGTACGTCTACCTGCGCGGTGGCGGGCTTGATCAGGATGTGACGGGAATTAAACTCCTCGCCGCGTTTCTCAATCAACTGAATCAAGTGGAAGCCAAACATAGACTCTATCACGGGCGACATCTCGCCTGGTTTCAGGCGCAGGGCCGCCGCCTCATACTCCGGTACCAGTTCACGCTTCTTGAAGAACCCTAACGTTCCGCCCTGGCTGGCAGAGCCGGGGTCCTGGGAGAACTGGCCTGCCAGGGTGGCAAAGTCTTCACCGGCCAGGATGCGCTTTCTCAGGGCTTCCAGCTGCTCCCGCGCCGCCTGTTTCTGGGCAGCGCCAATGGTAGAAATCTTCACAATCTGCCCCACTTCTACCTCTGTTGAGAAATAGGGGAGGCTGTCTTTGGGAATGGTGTTGAAGTACTGCTTCACCTCTTTGGGGGTCACCTTGATCTGACCGGCAATCTCCTGCTCCATCTTCTGGAGCGTCATTTGCTCTTTGATGCTTCTCCTGAGGTCAGCTCTGATTTCGCTCATAGGTTTTTTGAAGTACTCCTCCAGTCTTTCCTCGCTGCCTATCTGGGCAATGAACTGCTGCAAACGGCCTTCTAACTGTTCTGTTATTCTGGACTCATCTACCACCACAGAGTCAATCTCAGCGCGGGCGAGCAACAGTTTGTTCTGGATCAGGGAACGCATGATGTCACACTTCAGGTTGGGCGACGTGTACCCCTGGCCTACCGCGTTGGCGTTCTGGAACTCTAATTCTGACCTAAGCACAATGTGACCGCCAACTTTGGCCACAATATTGTCAATAAGGGTAGTCTGTTGTGCCTGGGCAGACAGTGCCAGACCCAGGGCCAGGCAAAAGCAGAACAGGGCTCTGGTGAAAGAAGTAATAGAAATAAGGGTTTTCATGTGGTTATCAACAACTGACACGGGTTAGGTGCCGCATTACTAGCAAATTAAAATTAGTGTAACAGACAAAGCTAGGTAAACCGCTTCATTAAATGAAACTTACTTACTTTCCTTCCTGATAAGTTTCTGGACCTGCTCTTGGTTCACGTTTACCGGGTATTTCTGCCTAAGCTCTTTGATCCATTCTTTCTCCAGGTAATTCTGGTAATCAGAAATGACCAGGCCGCGGGTTTCGTTCAGTTGTTTAGGCATGGGGGGCTCCACCTGGTCAATCTTTAACCAGATGGTTCTGCCGTCCTGCTCAACCGTATAGGTGCCGGGTTGCCAGTTCACCGCATCCAGGGCTTTGTTTTCGCCCCGCTGAAACTTGCGGGCGGTTACCTGCAAGGCAAGCGGGTTGTTTTGGTTCAGCTGGTCTGCCAACGTCTGCAGGTCAGAGGAATACACGGCCACTGAAACTCTGCGGGCGTTGCGGCCACTGGTAGAACGATCTGCGGCGGCAACTATTTCAACCTGGTCTTCTTGAACCCCTTTTTGCTGTAAATAATTCTTTACTGCGGCGGCGCGGCGGGTGGCCAGGGTTCTGTTGGCGCGGTTGGTGGTCTCCCGGGCGTCTGTGTAGCCGGTGAGCTGCACAGAGAGGGAGGTGTCTGCCTGCAGGGCCGTTACCAACTGGTCTAGCTGGGTGGTGGCATTCTTCAACAGGTTGTCATTCCCGAATTCAAAGGTGAGGTCAGGCTGCTTGAACCGCACAGACGGGAACTTGCCCTGCTGCAGCTGTTTCTGGGCCTCGGCCAGGACCGCCGGGCTGGCCGCGCTTAAGATAGTGGCCTTGGCGCGGGTTCCCCAGGTATATTTGTCGCGGTTCTGTTCAAAGAAGGCTTTTAAGCCCACGGTGTCTTCTACCGCTTTGGCCCATACTTTCTCCTCCATTAACTGGAACAGCAGAATGCCGTCATGGTAGTCTTTCACCAGCATTCTGAAATCCTGATGTTTCTCCTCCAGGTGCTCCCGCTCGTAGTTGAGCAGGCTGGTTTCCACAAACCTGTCATACAGCAGGTTCATGGCGTGGGCTGGGGAGACATTCTGCTTTGGCCGTTGGTTCGCTTCTACGTAGTCAGCAAACTGGGTCACGGTGTAAGCCTGCCCGCCAATGGTGAACAGCGTGGCAGAGGCGAAGTTTTTAGGTTCTGCCGGGGCTTGAAACTGCCAGTTGCCTACCACCAGGGTTGAATCTGCCAGCTTGAGGGCGGCTTCTTTGGTGGCGGGAACTTCCTGCAGGTTGTTTTCTTTTCTGATTCTTCTCAGGAACGCCGCTTTGTTCAGCTCTGAGCGGGAGTCTTTGGAGATGCGGTTCCGGAGGGAGGTCTCCATCTCCTCATAGGTGGGCAGCTCTTTGCGCTCCAGCAGTTTGATAATGTGCCAGCCATAGGGGGTCTGCACCGGCGGGGTGATGGCCCCCGGTTGGGCCAGGGCGAAGGCCGCTTCCTCAAAAGAGGGAATCATGCGGCCGGTGCCAAACCAGGGCAGCTCACCGCCGTTGTCAGCTGAGGCGGCGTCTTCAGAGAATTGAGAAGAAAGCTTGTCCCAGTTCTCCTGGCGTTGTACCCGCTTATAGATTTCGTCAATCTTGTTCTTCGCCACCAGGGAGTCTGCCTTGGGCAGGCCTTGCTGGGCCCGCACCATGATGTGGGCAACTTTGATTTCACCCTGGGCCGGGCGCACTTCATTTACTTTGATCAGGTGATAGCCAAAACGGGTTCTCACCGGCTGGGAGATCTGGCCTGGGGAGGTGGTGTAGGCGGCATTCTCAAACGGGTATACCATCTGCAGGGCAGTGAAGTACCCCAGGTTGCCGCTGTTCTCTTTGGCTGAGGGGTCTTCTGAATGCTGGCGGGCCAGGGCTTCAAAGGAAGTGCCACTTACCGCCTGCTGCCTTAAACCCATGATTTTCTCATAGGCGGCCAACGTGTCTTTGGGGTCTGCGTCCTGTTCAACCGTTACCAGAAGGTGGGTGGCGTTGATTTCCTTCTTCATGCGCTCATACGCTTCCCGCACCAGTTGGTCTGTGACACTTTTCTCTGTGAGGTAGGGCTGGGCCAACTGCTCTTTGTAGCCGCCCAGTTCTTTCTTGAACGCCTCAGTGGTGTCCAGGCCTCTGCTTTTGGCCTCGGCCACTTTCAATTTATAGTTGGTGTACAGGTCCAGGTATTCTTTGATGCTGGCACTGGAGTAAGCGCTGTCTGCATTGCCGTTGTTTTTCTCATACACATAGGCAAACTCAGCGGCCGGAACCGTCTCAGAACCAATGGAGAGGACAACCGGCTCAGTGGCTTTCTTGGGAGAGCCGCATTGAAAGAGGAGCAGGGCACCCAGGCCCACGTAGAAAGATGATAATCGCATAGTTATTGGCAAAACGCATGCTGACCTGAACACACTCATCAAGCCATTATGCAATTTTACTCATTTTTTCTCACAGAACCGGCTAAGGTTGTAAAACAAAGTGCCAGAAGTGGGCTAGCAGACATGACATTGCCGTTTTTAGCCTCTTTTGCTGAAAACAGGCTAAAAACGGTTTTTATTGTGCGGGAGGCAGAAAAAGTAAGGAATGGGTTACGGGATGTACTTGTGCAGAATGCAAATATTGGTGTTGCCGTTCACGCTGTACTCCACTTTGTCCATGATGCGGTTGACCAGCGCCACCCCCACGCCCCCTTTTTTGCCCATGCGAATGTTGTCCTGGATGTTGGGTTCACGGTAGTTGGCCCGCTCAAACGCCTTGCCGTTGTCAGACAGCTCAAAGACCATCTCCTTGTCATCATACCGGATGGTGAGGTTCAGGAATTTCTGGCTGTCTTCCTGGTTGGCATGAATGATCAGGTTGGCGCAGATCTCATCTACCGCCAGTATGATTTGGTTGAGGGTGATCTCAGATAAATGGACGGGCGCCAACGTATCCGTCACAAAGGTGCGGATCGTTTTCAGGTTTTTCCTGTCACAGCTAACCCGGATCTTGTTAGTCATTGGCAATGGTCACGGCTTCTTCATAAGAACCGACAATGGTCATGAGCAGGTCAAGCCCCAGGATCTCAAACACGTTGCGTACTTTTTCCTGCATGTTAAAGAAGATGAGTTTGATCTGCGCGTCTTCAAACCGCTGTAGGTGGGAGATGAAGACGCCTAAGCCGGCTGAAGAAATATAATTCAGGTTCTTGCAATCCACAAGAATCTTGCTGAACATCATGATGCTGGGGTTTGAAAGCTCTTCATCCAGCATGACAGAGGAGCTGGCATCTAATTCACCGTCTAAGCTGATGGTGATCGTGTTGTCGGAGATTGTGTGTTTTATTTTCATCGCCCTTCTTTACGAATCTCTATGTGTTAGGTTGACGTGGTTTGAATTTGATCACAAGCAAGGTCTGGTCATCATGCAACGTGTCATTGGTAAAATCGGTTACATCATTCATGATGGCGCTTTTAATGTCCTCAGCCTCCAGGTGGTAGGTCTGGGAAAGCATGTATTTCAACCGGTCCTCCCCGTATTCCTCCTGGTCTTCGCTCCGGGCTTCAATGATGCCGTCTGTGTAAATCACCATCACATCACCGGGGTTGTAGTCATAGTGCAGGCGGTGAATGCGCTTGGCGTAAGAGGCGTCTCTGATAATGCCCAGGCCCAGTCCTTCGGTCTGGAAGTAGAAGGTGTCTTCCATCATGGCGTTGTAGTACAGGGTGTGGCAGTGGCCGGCGCGGGCAAACGAAACCCCCTGCATTTTGTAGTCAATGATGTACAGTGCTGACGTGATGAACGAGGTGCGCTCCAGGCAGCGGCTGAGGGCGCTGTTGGCCTGCACCATGAACTCGTCTGGCAGTAAGTCCTGCTGCATGAGGCCATGGAAAATCCCTTTCATCTGCGCCATGTGAAACGCCGCTGAAATCCCTTTCCCAGACACGTCCCCAATAATGATGGCAATGCGTGACTCACTCAGCTGCAGAAAGTCATAGAAGTCTCCCCCCACTTCTTTGGCCGCCTGCGAGTAACTGCTGATTTCAAACCAGGTGTCAGTGGGAAATGTTTTTGGGATGAGCCGGTCCTGTACCAGGCTGGCAATCTTGAGTTCCTCTTTGTAGCGCTCGTTCTGCAGAGACTCTTCCAGCAGCCGCAGGTTTTCAATGGTGAGCACCGTCTGGTTGGTGAAAGACTGCACCACGTTGATGGTGTCCTGGTCAAACCCTTGCTCTACTTCCCGCAGCAGGTACAGGTGGCCATACCGCCGCTTGTTTGACGCCAGCGGCATCACGAGCAGCGAGTGAAACGGCAACTGCAGATCTTTGAACGTGGAACTGTGCCTCAGGTCATTGTTGATGAAGATGTGGTTCCAGTCGGCTTGTTTGTCTTTGCCAGATTGAGCCAGAGCCCGTTTAATATCCTGAACCAACGGGTCTGGCGCACTTTCATTGTGCCTTCTGGCGCTGGGCTTGGCATCTTCACCATATTCCAGCCAGGCGGCGTCTGCCCCAGAGGCCTTGATCACACTTTCAAAGAGCAAGGCATATACCTCTTCTTCGTTCTGCCCCTGCTGAATAGACTGGGTTAACCGCTGAAAGCTCAGCAGGTCTGCGTTCTTCTGCTCAAACACCCGGCTGGTGGGTAGGCTGAACAAGGCCACCAGCAAAGAGGAGAGGGTGTAGCAGAATACAAAAGCCAGCGTGATCAGAATGAAGGGGTTGTCTGTGTAGTCTACCACCAGCTCCGGGGAGTCTGAGTATTGGAACAGGAAGTGCGAGAACAGGACTATGCTCAGAAGAATGGCGGCCAGCAGAAAGATGCTCAGCCACTTCTTGTCAAGGCTCAGGAACGCCACCCAGCGCAGGTTCACGCTCAGGTACAGCCCGTAAGCCAGCAGCAGGCCCAGATCCAGGATCAGGAAGATGTGCTTCATGTACTCCACGTTCAGGAGCGGGACCAGGAGCGAAAGGGCCACCAGAATCTCAAACCACTTCCACTGGGTCATCAGGTCCTTGGTCTTCTGGTACAGGATGAACTGGCGCCAGGTGTAAAACGCCTTGGCCAGAAAGTACACCAGAAAGCCAAACAGCACCTGGTAGAACGCATCTAAGAGGAACACGTTGTTGGTGCCCATCTCCTGTATGCTGGGGTACCCGAAGAACAGCAGGGCGGTTAGGTAAGCGCCAGCCCCGCCTTTCAGGAGTACTGCCTGCAGGGGGGCGGTAAACTCAGCGGTGCGCTGCGCGTGTACGCGGTACCGCTGGTACAGAAACACAGACAGGATGAAAATGACAGACAGCAGGTTGTTCAGGTATGGCTCTGCCAGGTTGGCTTCGCCCTCATGACGCTGGCGCGCCAGAAACAGAACATTCACCAACAGCAGAACCCAGCTCACGCATCCGGTAAAAAAACTCAGTCGCTTGATTCGTTTGTCTTTGGGCATTGGAAAAAGTGCCTGCTGTGAACGTTTTGGTTTAACGAGGGTGAATACGAGAATTCTCTAAAAATAACTGAAAAAAGTTATTTTATTACGTTTTGCTCCGTGGTAGAATTTCTGTCTGCTGGGCAAAGGTATCGTATTCTTTGGTCAATAGACAGCAAACCGCAAAAGTAACAGCGCAATACTATACTTAGAAACGCTAATAAAGCAGGAGGGTTGTTGTAATCTTGGTTTGCCCTGAGGCGGCAGGAGGGGGAAATACGTTTTGGCCTGGCGGTTTGAAGGGGTATTTCAGACAGCAACCCCTCTTGGTGACAGGATTTCTGTTTTGGGGCTGTTTTCTGAAAAAGAGGCCAGAAACAGGGCCGCTAAAAAAATAGCCTTGCCCTGAGGTGCTGGGCAAGGCTAAAGAATAGGCTTCATCTGTACGGTTGGCGCTCATGGGCTTTCCCGCACAGGAAAGCAAGACTCAAATAAACCGGAAAGGCTGACTTCTCTGAAAAATAAGCGCTCCTGGTTAGCGGCTGTAGTTGGGCGCCTCCCGGGTGATCTGTACGTCATGCGGATGGCTTTCTCTTAAACCGGCCCCGGTGATCTTTACCATCTTCGCTTTCTGCAGCGCGTCAACGTCTGGGGCGCCGCAGTAGCCCATGCCCGCTTTCAATCCGCCTACCAGTTGGTAGAGTACTTCACCGGCCAGCCCTTTGTAGGGCACGCGGCCTACAATGCCCTCTGGTACCAGTTTCTTCACGTCATCCTCGGCATCCTGGAAGTAGCGGTCTTTGGAGCCTTCGCCCATGGCTTCAATGGAGCCCATGCCGCGGTAGGTCTTGAACTTGCGGCCTTCATAGATCTGCATGTCGCCGGGAGCTTCCTCTGTACCGGCCAGCAAGGAGCCAATCATGATGGTGCTGGCGCCGCCCGCAATGGCTTTCACAATGTCACCTGAGAATTTTACGCCACCGTCGGCAATGACGGGTACGCCCGTGCCCTCCAGGCCTTTGGCGGCTTCCATCACGGCAGACAGCTGCGGCACGCCAATGCCGGCAATGATACGGGTGGTACAGATAGAACCCGGGCCAACGCCCACTTTCACGGCATCAGCTCCGGCGTCGGCCAGGGCCTTGGCGCCTTCGGCGGTAGCCACGTTGCCGGCTATGAGGTCCAGGTCTGGGTACGCGTCTTTGATGCGGCGCACGGCGTCTATCACGCCTTTGGAGTGGCCGTGGGCGGTGTCAACGCTGATCACGTCTACACCGGCTTCTACCAGGGCGGCAATTCTATCTAGAACGTCTGGGGTTACGCCCACGGCCGCGCCCACGCGCAGACGGCCAAACTCGTCTTTGCAGGCGTACGGGCGGTGTTTTCTCTTGAGAATGTCTTTGTAGGTGATGAGGCCGGCCAGCAGGCCGTTCTCGTCTACCACGGGGAGTTTCTCAATCTTGTATTCCTGCAGAATATCTTCGGCTTTGTCCAGTTCAATGCCTTTAGGGGCGGTGATGAGGCGGTCTTTGGTCATGATCTCAGAGACCTTCACGCTGTAGTTCTTCTCAAAGCGCAGGTCGCGGTTGGTGATGATGCCCACCAGCTTCCGGTCATCATTGGTCACCGGAATGCCGCCAATCTTGTGTTCCTTCATGATCTGCATGGCTTCGCCCAGGGTGGCGTTCTCATTCAGGGTCACGGGGTCCAGGATCATGCCGCTCTCAGAGCGTTTCACCTTGCGCACCTGCTCAGCCTGCTGCTTGATGCTCATGTTTTTGTGGATGATGCCAATGCCGCCTTCCTGGGCCATGGCAATGGCCATGTCTGCCTCGGTCACCGTGTCCATGGCCGCTGAGAGGAGCGGAATGTTCAAACGGATGTTTCTGGTCAGTTGGGCAGAGGTGTTGGTATCGCGCGGCAGTACTTCTGAGTAGGCCGGTAAAAGGAGAACGTCGTCGTAGGTGAGAGCCTCGAACAACACGTTAGGAGCGTGGGACTGCATGGCAAATAGCGTTTATGGTATTTGCCACGTAAAATTAAGGGAAAAGTTGAATAAACGACAAAATGACCTAAAATAAACTTAAGCCGGCCTGCTTGACCTTCCCCTTGAAAATGGGAGGAGCACACTCATAAGCACTCCCATTCTATTCCTTTTCCAGTGATAGGCCCACTTTATACAGGCTTCCCAAAATGGCGATTCCCCTCAGCTGAGGGGAATCGCCATTTTGGGAAGCCTGGTTAGGTAAACAGCACCAGCATATGCTTACTCTGTAAAGGCAGGTGATCTGCAAATTAAGACGAATGCTTATGCAAGGGATTGTTCCTGCTCTATCCTATAGACCTGTTCAATAAAGCGGTGCACACTGGTTGGTTTTCTTCCCAGCAAAATTTCTAACGTGGTATCTTCCAGATCCATCATTCCGGCTGCTATGCCGGTTCCCCACATAGTAAACATACCGATGTACAAATCAGGCACACCTGCTTTTGCAAGAATGGCCTTGAAATCTTCCACCGCGGGAGAAACATAGGTCACCTTTTTACCTAAAACCTCCGAGATATAAGCAGCTATTTGCTCAAAACCTACCGAGGTAGTATTGGTTAAAGGATATGTCTTGTTTTCATGTCCATTCGTGATCAATATATTTGCTGCTGCCTCGGCAAGTTCTTCACGAAGCACCCAACTCGCTTTCCCATCTTGGGCAGGAAATAAAATAGTATCTGTTTCGGCAACACCTTCACCTATAAAGGCCAGGATCATTTCCTGGTAAATACAGTTTTGAAGAATAGTATAGGTAATGCCACTCTCCTTCAGGAAATTTTCTGATTCTACATGGGAATTCTGAAAGCCGGATATGGCAGAATTTTCATGGCCTGGCTTTCTCACGAATGACGTGTAGGCGATGTGTTTTACGTTTGCTGCCTTGGCTGCCGTAATCGCATTGATATGGTGCTTTGTCCGGTTTTCCACCGCCCCGCGGTCATTGCTTGAAATCAGCAGCATTTTATCAACGCCAGCAAAGGCCTTTACCAAGGAATCTATCTCTGCATAATCACCTATTCTTATATGAATGCCTTGCTCCTTAAGGGTACTGGCGTCCTCTTCTTCTCTAACCAATGCGGCAATGTCTTTTGCCGCGGTTCCCTTATTCAATAGATGTGCTATTACTTTTGAACCCAGATTTCCTGTGGCACCTGTAACTAAAATCATACTTTTACTTTTTTATAGTGGATGAATAGAGGACACTTGTCTTTGATGCTTTGCATAGGACACATAGGACGCAATCAAAATGGCAAGAAAAGCCAATCCCGCCACTACTTTATCTGCAGGATCTCCCATCATGAAGTGGGCGTATGCCGCCGAAGCAAACATGATGGCGAAACCAATGTACCCCGCTTCTTTTAGCAAGCGAACAGGCAGCCAAAGGAAAACCACCCCAATCAGTTTCGTGATCCCTAGTTCAATCCTGAAATAATCTGGGAACCCTAAATTAGCCATGGATACTTTAACCTCAGGTTTAGTAAGGGTCTCATAAGCAATGAAGAGCATCATTACCGTGATAATGCCGGTAGTGGCGTAATAGGTGATCTTGGTTTTGTTCATGTCATTGTTTTTTAGAAGTTGATGTTGCAAGATTATGTATATTTACTATACTAAATAGAGTACTTACCCATAGGTGAGTAGTTACCTTTGAGTTAGTTTATTCAAAAAAAGACAATGGCCTTAAGCAAATTAGAGTATTCACCAGTACAGTGCAGTAATAGGTTATCAGCAACTGAAGACGCTATTTATGTGCTTGGAGGGAAATGGACGATAAGGGTAATGATTGGAATTCTGGGCGGGAATACCAGGTTCAACGAATTGCAACGCGCCTTGAAAAGTATCTCTGCTAAATCGTTGTCAATAGAATTGAAGAAATTAGAAGAAAATCATCTGGTGGAAAGGAAAGTATATCCTGACCAGACTCCTGTGATGGTAGAATATATTCCTACGGAATACAGCCATTCCTTAAAAGATGTCATTACCGCTTTGACCCAATGGGGAGCAGGGCACAAAAGGAAGATCATGGATTTGACACCGCAAGAGCAGGAAAATGAACTTGGCTAAACCCAAAGAAGTAAGGAGGGAGCGAGCATATTCAGCAAAGCCTGTTTTGGGCCTGTTTTCCGGAAAACAGGCCCAAAACAGGCTTTGCTGAATACCAATGAAATAAGCAGTACTCCTGAAAGAAGTACAGGCAGGATCGCTCAAAAGGCCTTAAAAAAAGACTCTAAACAGCTTTACAGGGTTTTTATCTGAGGCAACCCCAGCGCTAATTGAATGTCTGCCTAAATTCCAGCGGCGACATGTTTGTTTTCTTTTTGAAAAGTGTGCTGAAAGACTGTGCATGCTCAAAACCAAAAGAATAAGCAATTTCACTGACTGACAGATTGGTAGTGGCTAGCCTTTCTTTCGCTTTTTCTATCAGTTTCTCGTGTATATGCTGCTGGGTGTTTTGGCCGGTGTGCACCCGGAGCATATCACTCAGGTAATTAGGGGACAGGTTCATCCGTTCTGCCACATACTGCACGGTTAACAGCCCTGCCTCCTCAGGAAGGTTGGTTTCAAAATAAAGACTAAGTAACTGCTCAAATTTAGTGAGCAGATGGTGGTTGTTGTTTTTACGGGTAATAAACTGGCGCTCATAAAACCGGTTAGCGTATTGAAGCAGCAAGTCTATCTGAGACAATATGATTTCCTGGGTATGGCGGTCAATGTGCGCGCATTCTGCGTCTATTTTAGCCAGGATCGTTAACAAATTGTCTTCTTCTTCGGCTGATAGGTGCAATGCCTCATTGACGGCGTAATCAAAAAAGCCATACGTATGGATGGAGCTGGCCAGGTGATGTTTCAATAGGAAGTCTGGGTGGAAGATAAGCAGGTACCCAGAGCCGCATTCCATGTTCTGCAAATCCAGCGATTGCACCTGGTTGGGGGCCGTAAAACTGAGGACGCCCTTGTCATAGTCATAGTGCTGTTGCCCGTATTTTATTTTGCCCTTCGCTTCTCTTTTCAAAGCAACGCAGTAGAAACGGTTCACAAAACCTTTCCAAATGTCATCTTCCAGAAAAATACTTTCCTGCAGGTTAATAACGCTTACCAGCGGGTGCCGGGGAGCAGGCAAAGACAATAAGCGGTGAAAAGCTGAAACAGAGGTAATGGCATTCATAGAGGTAAATCAAACGTGGAAATAACCAGCGGCCGCACCCTGAGCAGATTTTTGGGCGGCCGCCGGTTAAAATTAATCAATCAGCCCCATGCTGAATTCATCATAAGGCTTACCGGTATCTGTACCCAAAGGCACAATGTTCTCTATGGTAAGCAGGTCGTCTTCGGTTAGCGCAACACGGGTAGCGGCTATGTTTTCCTCTACATACTTGCGGCGTTTGGTGCCGGGTATAGGTAGAATGCCTTTGCTCATAATCCAGGCCAGGGCTAACTGTGAAGGGGTAACGTTTTTGGCTGCGGCCATGGCTTCAATGGCTTTTACTAACTCAATGTTCTTATAGAAATGTTCCGCCTGAAAGCGGGGAATGGCCCTCCGGAAATCATTTTCGGGCAGGTCGTCTATGCTGCGGAGATTTCCGGATAAAAAACCGCGCCCCAGCGGAGAGTAAGCGACAAACCCAATGCCAAGCTGCTGCAGCGTCTGCAAAACGCCGCGTTCCTCCACGGTACGTTCAAATAAGGAATACTCACTTTGTACTGCCGTAATAGGGTGCACCGCATGGGCTCTTTTCACCGTTTCAGAAGACACTTCTGACAAACCAATATAGCCCACCTTGCCTTCTTTCACCAAATCTCCCATAGCCTGAACGGTTTCTTCTATTGGGGTGCTTTTGTCGAGGCGGTGCAGGTAATACAGATCAATATAGTCAGTGTTCAGGTTTTTAAGTGACCGCTCCACTGCTTTTTTTACATACTCCTTTTTACCGTTAATGGCCCAGGTGACTTTGTCGTGATCATCTATCTCCCAGCCAAATTTAGTGGCAATGATATATTTGTCTCTATTGCCTTCAATCGCTTTTGAGATCAACTGTTCGTTTTTTAGCGGACCATACAAGTCTGCCGTGTCCAGAAAGTTACCTCCTAACTCCAACGACCTATGAATGGTGGCAATGGCTTCCTGTTCATCTGCTGGGCCATACATGTGGCCATCTTCAAAACCAGTCATGCCCATGCACCCCAGCCCTATCATAGGCACAGACAGACCTTCACTTCCAAGTTTCATTTTCTTTATTTCCATAACGTTTAGTTTATATACCAAAAGTAGTGGAGCAGTGAAAGGCAGATGTTGGCAAACCCCTGTTACATGTGTGCAAATCAGGGAATGATTAGTTCTTGGAGAAATGATCAATTTTTAAACTAACCATTTTGTCTGAAAAGAGCAGGTGTGGTTGCTGCATCAGCTGCCAGTGATTTGCTGGTAACTTAATCGTAATTTGCTTGTTGATATAAGTATTGCCCTCAACAAGAATGTTATTTACAAACGGCGAAATCCCTGTGTGATTTTTAAATCGAAAAAGCAGGCATTCAAGACTATTGCCTTACGGACGTTTATACTTGCAGCCATCATTGCTCCAGGCTAAAAACTTGCAGAAGGCAGAAGGTAAAATGGAGCTTCTCCAATAAAGGCGGTAGAATATGGCTGCCGGAGAAACAGTTGTAAGGGAACTGGAGCTGCGGCAAGAAGTTTTGTTCTAAAAAACAATTATTAAATACCCATCAATATACCGGGAACTCCGGGTCTACCTCCTGCGCCCATGCATGTACGCCGCCTTTGAGGTTGAGCAGGTTGGTGAAGCCGTGGCGCTGCTGCAGAAACATCAGTGCCTGCGCGCTCCTGAAGCCGTGGTGGCAGATCAGGACCGTGGGCGTGTCTTTGGCTATCTGGTCAATAGCCTTGGTCAATTCACCCAACGGGATCAACTGCCCGCCCAGGTGGCAGATAGCCCACTCCTCAGGTTCCCGCACGTCAATCAGTTGCAGGTTCTCCTGGCGGTCCAGGCGCTCTTTCAGTTGCCGGGGTGTAATTTCTGGGATCATGCGGTAAAATTACAGCATTTTTCGGCGCAGCCGAAAGGAATCTGCCGCAACCTGTTGAATTGCTTCTATTTTTGTGCGCCTGCCTTTTTAAGGGAAAGCCGTTTTTGGCCTCCTTTCCTGAAAACAGGCCAAAAACGGCTTTTTGATCTATGGACTTCTTCTCCCCTGACTACTGGACCCTGGACACCCTCACTGAAGTGGTGGGCGTGATCACCGGCATTCTGTGCGTGTGGCTGGCGGCCAGGCAGAACATCTGGACGTTTCCCGTGGCGCTGGTGAGCGTGCTGCTGTACATTGTGATCTTCTACAAAGCCCGCCTGTATGCTGATATGGGGCTGCAAGTCATGTTTGCCCTGCTTAATTTCTACGGCTGGTACATGTGGCTGCATAAGGGCAGTCAGCGGGTGGAGCGGCCGGTAACGGCCATGACCAAAGCGCAATGGGGCTGGCTGCTGCTGTTTGTGCCCGTCTTTACCGTGGGGCTGGGCTATTACCTGCACCAGCACACAGATGCTGACCTGGCTTACTGGGATGCCGGCACCACGGCCGTGAGCCTGGGCGCCCAATGGCTCATGAGCCGGAAGAAACTGGAAAACTGGCTCATCTGGCTGGTGGTAGACGCCGTGTACGTGCCTATTTACCTCTACAAAGAGCTTTACCCCACCGCCGGGCTGTATGCCATCTACCTGGTTCTGGCCTGGATAGGCTACCGCGACTGGAAGAAGAGCATGCAGCCGCAAACCCTTTCACCTGGCCAGGCAGCAGGGTAGGTTGAACCTGAAAAACAGGGCTTAGCAGCATTCCCTTGCAAGAAAACGGGGCAGATGGCGCAATTAACCCCCTCTGGGGCGAGTGGCGCTTGGTACGTTCAGAGGCAGTAGCTTCTGTTTTGGGGCTGTTTTACGAAAAGTAGCTCAAAAACAGAGGCACCAGCCGCCGCTTGCCCCGGGCAAACTCCTCCCAATAAACCTATAGAGCGCTCTTACCAGGCTCCGTCTATCAATTCTGCGGCGGCGGAAATGGGGGATTTCTCCAGAAGGTATTTTTTTCCGGGATCGCTTGAAAAATTTATAGCCTTACGGGGGAACAAGGGCAGATTTTTCTCATAATCACTCTAAAAATGGAGGGTTGGTTTGCCTGGCATAAAGTTTAGGGCTTGTTTTGCAGCTGTACTCACCAGATGCCGTTTCTGCGGCAAGACTTGCTATGAAGAAGATTTTCCTGCTAGCCCTGCTGATTTTAGGAGTGGCGGTTGCCCAGGTTCAGGCCCAGAACAACCGCCGCCATGACACCAACTTCAACGGCTGGTACATGTATTTCGGGAATCACAGACTTACTGACAAAGTGGGGCTGCACACAGAATTCCAGCTGCGGCAATACAAGGTTATCACCCGGCAGCAGCAGCTCATGCCGCGGGTGGCACTCACGTATAACCTCTCAGACAATGCGTTTGTGGCCTTTGGCTACGCATACGTGCACACCTACCCCTACGGCGACAACCCGGCCGCCCATGATTTTCCGGAGCACCGCACGTACCAGCAGCTTCAGTTTAGAGACCAGCAGGGTATTTTTGGGCTGACCCACCGGTTCAGGCTGGAGCAGCGCTGGATCAAATTCGCCAATGCCCAAGACTACACGTACCTGAACCGGGTGCGCTACCAGTTTAGAGCCAATATCCCGCTGCAGGGGCCTTCTATTGAAGACAAGGAGTTCTACTTGGGCGTGTATGACGAGGTGTTCATCAACTTCGGGCCCAATGTGACCACCAACTTTCTGGACCAGAACCGCGCCTACGCCGCCTTGGGCTACCGGTTCCACAAAGACGCCTCGGTAGAGGTTGGGTACCTGCACCAGCACGTGGCCCAGCGCAACGGCGTCTGGTTTGAAAACAACCACACCCTGCAGGTAGGGCTCACCTATAACCTGGACTTCCGGAGGAAAACCGAAACGGCGAAATAGCGAAGCCTCTTTTTTGAGAAGGGCCTGCCCGCGGTTTCTTTGGCAGGACCAGATTCTTTTGGCTATTTTCACCGCTGAGAATTTTCTGTTTCTGGGCTGTTTTCTGAAAAACAGGCCGAAAACAGATTTACCCTTTATCCCGCTTTCGTGCTGAAAATAGCCATTACCGGTCCGGAGAGTACGGGCAAATCTACCTTGGCCCAGCAGCTGGCGCAGCATTACGGTGTGCCGTGGGTGCCAGAGTATGCCCGCGAATACATTGCCCACCTGGGCAGGCCGTATGAGGCGCATGACCTGGAGAAGATTGCCCGCGGCCAGCTGCAGCGGTGGCAGGAGGTGCTGGGCGCGCAGCCGCCGCTGGTGTTGTATGACACGGAGCTGCTGGTCCTGAAAATCTGGTCTGAGCATGCCTACGGCGTGTGCGCCCCCTGGATTTTGCAGGAGCTCAAGCGGCAGGACGTAGACCTGTATCTGCTCCTGAACATAGACCTGCCCTGGGAGCCGGACCCGCAGCGCGAGCATCCGCACCTGCGGCAGTACTTCTATGACTGGTACAAACGCGAACTGGAGGGGCTGGGCGTGCCCTATGTGGCGATCTCGGGCTCTTCTGAGGAACGGCTGTTGAACGCCATTCAGGCGGTGGAGCAGGTGCGGCAGCTGAGATCTTTTCAGTAGGCGCCGCATACCTTAAACCCATGTGTTGATCAAACCCGTAAACAAATAGAAACGCCTGTTCTTACGGCCTTCTACCCCTCATCAAACCATAACTTGACCTTGGAAACCACTTTTCTTGAAAACGATCTGGTACGCGTAGGCGTGAAAAGCCACGGGGCCGAACTCTGCTCCCTGGTAAAAAAAGACAGCAATTGGGAGTATCTCTGGCAGGCAGACCCGGAGTTCTGGAACCGCCATTCGCCCATCCTGTTCCCCATTGTGGGGCGGTTGCCGCAGAACCAGTTCCTGCACCAGGGCCAAACGTACAGCCTGCCGCAACACGGTTTTGGGCGGGATAATGTATTTGCGCTGGTGGGGCAGACAGAGAACCAGCTGGTGTATGAGCTCAAAGCTTCTGAGGAAACCTTAAAAGTGTATCCGTTCCGGTTTACGCTAAGGGTGGTGTACACGCTGCAAGACCAAACGCTGGAGGTGAAGTGGCAGGTACGGCATGCCGGCGAAGGGGAGATGCTTTTCTCCATTGGCGCCCACCCTGCGTTCCACGTGCCTATCACAGAAAACGGCGCTTTTGAAGACTACTACCTGGAGTTCTCCCAACCCGAAACCCTTTCCCGGTACCTGCTGGAAGAAGGCACCGGCTTGTTGAGCGGCGCCACTGAACCGGTGCTGGACAACATGGCCCTTCTGCCGCTGAACTATGACCATTTTGAGAAAGACGCCCTGGTGTTCAAGAACTTCAAGTCTGAGCGCGTGACCCTCAAATGTGACCAGCACCCGCATTTTGTGCAGATGGACTTTGCCGGCTTCCCCTTTCTGGGTATCTGGACCAAACGCCGCGGCGCGCCTTTCCTGTGCCTGGAGCCGTGGTACGGCGTGGCTGGCAGCGCCGGTGGCCCCGTAGAGCTGAGCGAGAAGGAAGGCATGCAGTCTGTTGGTTCCGGTGAAACCTTTGAAGCCGCCTATACCATTACCATAGGTTGATCTGTTTTGGGCTGTTTTCAGAAAAACAGCCTCAAAACAGCCCCAAAACAGCCTTTAGATTTTCTTTATGGAAACCATTTCCTTCTTCGCCAAAGATACCGCCTTTGGGCGTTCTCTAAACTTAGCTGATTTTGGCATTGAGTTAGACGGGAAATAGTGGCCCTTAAAGAGCATTATTTCCAAACCCTGAAGTTTGGAGATGCAGCGTATCAGGAAAAGATCAGAATCGCTGCCTCTCCCAGAATGGCAAGGGAGTTGGGCAGGACCAGACAAATTCACATTAGAACTGACTGGGAGGAGGTACGGAAGGAGGGTATGCTTTCCGCGGTGCGGAAGAAATTACAAACCCATACCGTGTTAATGGAGCTTCTGCTCTCTGCGCCTTTGGCCGAGGCGTCACCGTATGACTTCTTCTGGGGGATTGGGGCTGATGGCACGGGGCAGAACAGGCTAGGCCATCTCCTGATGCAGGTACGCGAGGAGCTTCAGGGGTGAGAAGTTCTTCTATCTAACTCAAGTTGCGATTTATTAAAGCAGTTGACCCGTTACCTACCCCTTTAAGGAGGGGGCTTTCTACTGAGGCTTTTGCAGATGATTCCCCTCTTGGGAGGGGTAGGGGTGGGTTGTCACAGAAGGGCAGTAACCATTGCAACTTGAGTTATTTAATTGCATAGCTGATGCCCAGCAACAGATTGGTGGAGGTGGTTTTTAAGGTGCCTCCGGTCAGGATAGGTTCTTTGTTGGTGTCCAGCAATCCCCAATTATGCCGCGCTTCCACTGACCATCTCCACGTGTTGGAAAGGTTTCTTGAAAAACCAATTCCGGCGCTGAGCCCGCCATCTATTCTGCCGGTGTAGGGGGTGAGGTTCAGATCTTCGTCTAAGGCGCTTACCTGCTGTTTGAAAAGGTAGGCTAAGTAGACTCCCGCTTTGCCGTAAAAGCCGGTTTGGCCAACGTTCTTCCCAATGAACAGGGGCATGACCAGGTAATGGTAATGGGTGCGTACGGTATACAGCTGCTCTCCCTGCAGATGGCCTTGTTCATCATAAACTAGGTTACTGCTTTCTTCTTTATTGCCTTTGTTCTCATACAGGAGCCCCGTTTGCAGAAAAAACCGGTTCAACTGGTACCGCAACGCCAGGCCCGCCACCGGCCTGATATCCCCTGACGCTTGATCTGTAAGTTCACGTCCGCGCAAGAAGGTATGGCTGGGACCAGCCTGTAATAGAATCTCTAAGGTTTGGCTTGTCTGCTGGGCAAACCCAAGGACAGGGAAATCAATCAGGAGGAAGAGGAGCAGGTAAATGCGGCGGGGAATCTTGTAACGTACAGTACGCATGTACAGAGGCAGTTGGTTTCTGGTATGTACGTGCGAGGGTGGGTTTTGGCTCTGGTGAGATAACTGCTTCTGGTAAGCGGAACAATGACCTGTATTGACGCTTTCCTACTTATAAAAAGCTTTATTTTTCTGTCCCTTTATTGGCTTCTCAAAGCTGCCACCTTCTAAAATATCTTCCTGCTAGCGTTAACCCTAATCATAACCTGCGAGTGGATTTGGTTTCAAACACCTGTTACGCCTAATGAGTTGGCGGCCTCTTCAACGGCTTCTTTTCTCCTGCCCGTAATAGCTACTTCCGCTCCTTGTTTAGTCAATGCTTTTGCCAATGCCGCTGTTGCCGTCCGTAATGACGGCAACTTTCTCTTTTAAACTTGTCATTTTAGTACGTGCTATTTAAGTATTAAATATTGGATGCTACACCTGTCATTTTTTCGCTCCAATGGCACAGTTGCTTTGCCGTGGCCTCATCCAGTGAGTGTGCTTTTACACCCGCAGAAATAGCGGTGTCAGAAGCCAATTCGGGAATGTCTCCATCTTCACAGTACACACCTCCAGGCTGTTGAGCAAGGGGCTGGTGGCAGCCCAGACAGTGGTGGCGGCCCCTTGCGGAATGGTTTTGAGCGAGGCCAGGACTTCGGGCAGCATATTGCCTTCTGCATCACAGAACCCCATTTGCTGAAACAGTTCCAATGGCGCTTCTCTGCCTAACTCTGTGCCCCCAAAAGAACCAGGTGTACTGAATAAGCTCTTACCTTGTATGTTTTGGCTCTATTGTCTAATTCCAGGGCGAATAAATTACTGGCAGTTTTAGATTGCCCGTAGGCTTGTAATGTCCGAAGCTGTTTAGAGTTTTAGAAACCGGCAGGCAAAGGCTGCCGGGTAAGGTTTTTCACCAGCCTGTAGTTTCTGTTTTCGGCTTATTTTTCAAAAAACAGGCCGAAAACAGAAACTAGAATCTTGACCAAATGCCTTTCTATCAAAACTCTAAACAGCTTCGTCTCATAGTCCCTATGAAGGAATTGGGGTCTTTAAAACAGAAGGGTGCAAATTGGTGCCCTTGAGAGGAGACATTGACTACCCTTGCCCATTGGCTTTTTTAAGGGCAGGCCAAAGGTTTGCCGTCAGTTGAAACTGTGCTACATAGTTAGTCCCTAACGGAGATTCTATGCCCCGGTTATCTTTGCGTAGCGGTACCTACAACATGCTTGCGTTGTTGATGAGCAGATGAAGCGGTCTGCCTGATGCTAAGAAGTTTTCAGCAAACGCATCAATTGAATTGAGATCCATCAGGTCCATTGCCGCCAACTCTACATGGGCAATGCCCTCCAGATTTCTTTTCGCTTTCTCAATGTCTCTTGCAGGAACAACCACGGTTGCCCCTGCGGCTGCAAGTGTTTTGGTTGTTTCCAGACCTATGCCTGTGTTACCCCCTGTAGCAATGGCAAATTTTCCTGTGAGGTCAATGCCTTTAATTACCTCACTTGTGGAAGATGCGGCGTTAAACCCTGAACCTACTGGTTTCTGTAACGCTCCCTGATAATTGTTCTTTCCCATTTCTTTAACATTTAATTGTTTTGTTGGGACAAAGGGAGATAGCATGCTGAGCGGTAGCTTTGTTCAAACGTCTGAAGTTGCTTTGTTCAAACCGCCAGTTTGTTTTCTTTGAATCTCAGGTATAATGGGGTAGGTGTTTTTATTGTTTTTGCGTCTCCTTTACCACGGAATCTCGCCTGTTGCCGGGTTTGTTTCTTCGCTGAAGAACTTTCCGGTGGGGCCGTTTTGGTCTATCAGGGCGTATTTCACAATGCGTTTGCCAGCTTCTTCCACCTCACCTCCATTGTGGTTAGTGAAATCGGTTTTGGTATAACCAGGACAAACGGCGTTTACCTTGAAAGCTGTGTCACGTAATTCATAAGCCAAATGCACGGTATACATATTCAAAGCGGCTTTTGAAGAACCATATACTGCATATTTTGCATAGTCATAGGCTGGCCAGCTCGGGTTACTTTGTAGTGAAAGAGACCCCACGCTGGTGCTTACATTGACAATTCTTGGCTCAGTTGATTGATAGAGTAAGTCAATAAAAGCCTGTGTCACTCTTGCTACGCCTACTACATTGGTATTGAAGGCAGCCATGAATTGGTCTGCCCCCGCCTCAAGTGCGGTATAGGGCGGCCTCCCTCCATTGATACCCGCATTATTGATAAGAACATCTAGTACCTCTGTCTTCTTGCCAATTTCCTCACGCGCAGCTTTTACAGAGTTGTCATCTGTTACATCTAGTTGGATGGCTTCAGTGTTGGTTAGCCCTTCTGCATGTAACCTTCTTACAGCTTCCCGCCCATTTTCCAGTTCACGGCTTCCCAGATAAACATAAAACCCTTTTTGCAACAGTTGTCTGGCAGTTTCAAACCCTATGCCTTTGTTCGCTCCAGTAATCAATGCTGATTTCATTTTTATAAGTATTTTAATAATGAAGAGCCTGTTTAGTGTTTTCTGATCATAGGCGTAAGTGTCTGCTTTTTGGAAGTCTTTTGAAGCTGTTTGCTTCTGTTTCTGGCCTGTTTTCGCAAAAGAAGAGCCAAAACAGCGACACAAGCGGGTGCTGGCGCCAGTACAGAAGCTGTCTAAAGCTCATTTTTGGAAATGCTAAACAGGCTCGAAGCAAAGTAGGCTCTTCTAAAAATGGAATCATTTACCATTTGGTAAAAACCAGGTTTACCTAATGTTTTTTCTTATTCTGCTTAAAGACTGCTGCGTGATTCTTAGCTAGGACGCGATATACGCTAATGGAATTCGGTTGACAAGGGACGGGTAGTTTTCTATAAATTCTAGATAACGTGTTGTCGCATGCCAGCTTGAGCAAAGGCGGGGGATTTTTAGCACAAGTGTTCAACCAAAATTTGCAGAAGCCCCATTGTAGCCGCTCACCCCCGCTTTTGACAATACATGGTTACCAGCCATTTTCTGTCAGTAGTTTAGATAATGGGCAATGCACCACCGTCAACTGAATAATTTGTGCCTGTGATATATTTTGCTTCAGAAGAAACAAGGAATGCTACAAGGTTAGCAATTTCTTCGGGTTCAGCCATTCTTCCCATTGGAACACCTACTTTGTCTATTAGTGCTTTGAACGCCTCGTCAGGTGTGATGCTTGAAGATTTGGCTATATTTTCAACAAACTCCAACATTAACGGTGTTTTTACCACACCCGGTGAAACTACGTTTACCCGTATTCCTTTTGAGCCTACTTCGTTTGCCAATGCTTTACTGTAAACATTCAACGCTGCTTTGGCAGAAGAATATGACATGGTCATTTCCCAAAGCGGTTGTTTTGCAGCACCGGTAGAGATGTTGATAATAACACCACTTTTCTGCTCAATCATAGTAGGCAATAACGCTTTGTTAATGCGAACGGCTGACATAAAATTGAGCTGCCAATCATTATTCCAATGCTCGTCTGAAAGAGCACTGAAGCCGCCGCCCGGACTTAAATTAGCCCCTGCGTTATTAATGATGATGTCTATCCGGCCATATTTTCCCAGAATTTCTTTTGCAACTCTTTCTGCACCTTCGGGGGTGGCAAGGTCTGCGGAAATGAAATACTGTCCGTTGGTGTTTTCTTTTGGTGCAGTGCGTGCCGTTACCACCACTTGCATACCTGCCTTACTTAAATTGTCGGCAATGGCTTTTCCAATGCCTTTTGTTCCGCCTGTTACTAAGGCAACTTGTCTTTCTACTAGATTGTCCATATTGCTTTTAAAGTGAGTTGCAAAGCAATAGACAATACTTTACTTTTGAAAGTAGTTACATGAATGTATAGTAATAACACAAAGTAAAGCGTTCAACAGAATCAAGTAGTTATGAACAAAAAAAAAGGTAGCAGCTCTGAAGAAAAATGTACACTTCAGGAAATTTTAGGTGTAATAGGCGGAAAATGGTCTATGTCGATCATCTATGCCTTGTTTACCGGTAAAAAGCGTTTTAGCGAGTTAGAACGGCTTGTGCCAAACATAAATACCCGAATGCTGGTCAAAGAATTGAAGAATATGGAAGCAAATGGAATCGTTGTCAGGGAAGTTTTTGCGACCGTTCCCCCAACAGTTGAATACACCTTAACAACAAAAGGAAGAAAATTAGAGCCCATTATCAATGAGCTGTATAAATGGGGCGTTGAATATGTTGGCTAACCGTGACGGTGGTGTTAGGTAATTGGCCGTTCGTGATATTTTTTTAATCAGCGAAGAACTGTCCAGTCCAAATGTAGAAGTTAGATGTTCGTCTGTTGAATTTCAGTTGTGTAGGCCGAATAGTGAACTGTCAGTGAACGGTTCTCCGCAAGCTTTAGAACTGACGGGTTTTGTAGTTGTCTAAATTGACCGCCAACGGTCTTGGCTAAAAAGCGTGCAAGGCCGTCGGCCGAGATGACTTTTACACAATGTGCTTGTTGCACAACTGGTTGAAGATAAACGTAAAAGGATATTCCACCAAATCATTTTACGATGCAGGGCAGGAAGCACTTTGCCGATGAGAA